>DATGDG010000035.1:0-2256 GCA_035311025.1 Casimicrobiaceae bacterium | reverse complement strand
AGGCCGCTGCGCTGCCCCCGAAGGGGGTGCCATTCGCGCCTCGGGACGGCCCTTCGGCGCTCATGCCCTCTCCCGCGGCAGCATTGCCAGCGCCTTGGCGAAGAATTCGGTCGTTCCGAAGTTGCCGGATTTCAGCGCGAGCGCCAAGGGCCGCTCGCCGATGGCGGTGGTCCAGGGCACGCCGGGATCGATCTGGGGCCCGATCGCCAGCGCTGTCACGCCCAGCGCCTGGACGACCGCGCCCGAGGTCTCGCCGCCGGCGACCACCAGCCTGCGGACGCCGCGGTCGACCAGCACGCTGGCAAGCTGCGCGAAAGCCTCCTCGATCAGCGCCGCAGCGCGTTCGCGGCCCAGACGCTCCTGCACTTTCGCGACCTCGGCCGGATCTGCCGTCGAATGGATCAGGAACGGCCGCCCCGCTTCGAGGTCGGCGGCCACGGCCTCGAGTGCGCGCCGTGCAAGCGCCGTCGCGTCATCGCCCGTGAGCGGGTCCATGGGCACGGCGCGATGGTTCGCCGCCCAGGCCGCGACCTGTGCGCGGGTGGCGGTCGAGCACGAACCTGCGAGCACTGCCGCCTTGCCCTTCACCTCGGGCAGCATCGCCGCGTCGTCGCGCTCGGGCAGCAGGCCCGACGCGCGGAAGTTGCGGGGCAGCCCGAGCGCGATGCCCGATCCCGCCGTGACCAGCGCGAGACCGGCGCAGGCGGCGCCGATTGCCATCAGGCCATCGTCCTCGATCGCGTCGACGATCGCCATGGCGACGCCTTCGGCGGCGAGCTGGTCGAACGCCTGCCGGATCGCAGGCGCCCCGTGCCGCACGACGCTCCAGGGTACGAGTCCGACACGACGGCGGGTCTGCCGCGCGAGGACTCGCACGAGGTTCGAATCGCGCATCGGCGTGAGCGGATGGTCCCGCATCGGCGAATCGGCGAGGAGCGCGTCGCCGACGAACAGGTGTCCCAGGTAGATCGTTCGCCCGTTTTCCGGGAAGGCCGGGCAGGCGATCGTGAATTTCGCCCCCAGCGCATCGAGCAGCGCATCGGCCACCGGGCCGATGTTCCCGGCATCGGTCGAATCGAACGTCGAGCAGTACTTGAAATAGATCTGCCGCGCGCCGCCGCGCTGCAGCCACTGGAGCGCGGCGAGCGACTGCGCGACCGCATCGCCTGGGGGAATGTTGCGCGACTTCAGTGCCACGACCACCGCGTCCGCGCCTGCGGCGACGTCGATGCCGCGCGGGACGCCGATCGTCTGCACGCTGCGCATGCCCGCGCGCACGAGCATGTTGGCGAGGTCGGTCGCCCCGGTGAAGTCGTCGGCAATCGCGCCGAGCAGCACGTCGTTCTCCTGTCGATTCGCGCGTCAATATAGCGGAATCGCCGGAGTCGCGGAGATCGGCTGGTTTACTCCGGGTCGGTGCTCGAGAACGCGGGGCAGGCCACGGT
Organism: Casimicrobiaceae bacterium; assembly: GCA_035311025.1. GTDB lineage: Bacteria > Pseudomonadota > Gammaproteobacteria > Burkholderiales > Casimicrobiaceae > VBCG01. The sequence continues at coordinate 811 of DATGDG010000035.1, read as the reverse complement.
GGCGCCGGTGACGAACGAATCGCGCCGCTCGCACAGCCCGGTGTCGCCGCGTACCGAGCCCCAGGCGGAACTCAGGATGTTGAGCCCCGGAATCGCGCGCTCCAGCGCTGCGGGGCTGCCGGTGAAGAACCGGCACGCGCCGCAGCGTCGTTGCGAGGGGTCCATCCGCGCGCGCAATGCGTCAGATCGACGACCAGTAGCTGCCGAAGACGTGCACCGACAGGATGTAGCCGAGGGTCACGTTCACTGCGACACCGATCGTGAAGGCCCAGAACGTCTTCCACCCGACCGCGTGCAGGTCGCGGAACCGCGTCGTCAGCCCGATGCTCAGGAAGCAGAAGATGAACGCCCAGGTGCGCAGCGAGGTCAGCGGAAGGATCAGATTGGGCCGGACCGAGGCGTTGAAGTCCGCCGCGCTGAATCCGCCGGTGAATACGGTCATCAGCATCGACGCCGCGAAGAAGCCGATGACGAACTTCGGGAAGCGCCACCAGATTTCGCGCGCGTCCGGCGTCCGTCCGGTCTCCTTCTTCTCCCACACGATGGTGGCGATCGCGGCCCAGACGATCGACCAGATGCCGATCCACAGGTCGCGGCCGATCACCTTCATCAGGACGAACGCCTTGACCGCGATGTCCTCGTTGCCCGCCATCTTGCCGTAGGCGCTCGCTGCGGCGAAGCCGGCCGCGTCGGCGAACTCCGAGGTGCCGACCCAGGCGCCGGCGACGCCGGGGTTCAACCCCATCGCGCGCGAGACGAAGGGCAGCACCAGGATCATCGCCAGCGCCCACACGACGACCAGCGTCACCGA
>DATGDG010000034.1:0-3199 GCA_035311025.1 Casimicrobiaceae bacterium | reverse complement strand
AGCTCGTAGTTGATGCGCGCCGCCACGCAGTGATGGCCGATGTCGGTGTGCACGCCGTACGCGAAGTCGACGGCGGTGGCGCCGCGCGGCAGCGCCATGATCTTGCCCTTGGGCGTGAACACGTAGATCTCTTCGGGGAAGAGGTCGCCCTTGATGTGCTCCAGGAATTCCTTCGAGTCCTTCGACTCCGACTGGATCTCGAGGAGGCTTTGCAGCCAGCGCGACGTCTCGCGCTGCGCCTCGGCCAGGTCGAGCGCGCCGCCCGCCTTGTACAGCCAGTGGGCGGCGACCCCCGCCTCGGCGACCCGATGCATGTCGTGGGTGCGAAGTTGCGCCTCCAGCGGCGTGCCGAACGGCCCGAACAGCGTCGTGTGCAGCGACTGGTAGCCGTTCGCCTTCGGGATCGCGACGTAGTCCTTGAACTTGCCCGGGATCGGCTTGTAGAGCTCGTGCAGCACGCCGAGCGCCGCATAGCAGGTCGACTTGTCGTTGACCAGCACGCGCACGCCGTAGATGTCGAAGACCTGGGAGAACGTGTAATGCTTCTCGCGCATCTTCTGGTAGACGGAATAGATCGTCTTTTCGCGTCCGGTGACCGTCGCTGCGATGTTGGCGCGGGCGAATCCGTCGCGGATCACGTCGAGCAGCCGGTTCATCACCTCGCGCCGGTTGCCCCGCGCAGTCTTGATCGCCTGCGCGAGGATCCGGTAGCGCAGCGGGTAGAGGTGCTTGAACGACAGGTCCTGCAGCTCGAGGTAGAGCGCGTTCAGGCCCAGCCTGTTGGCGATCGGCACGTAGATGTCGAGCGTCTCGCGCGCGATCCGCTTGCGCTGGGTTGGTGCCATCGCGTCGAGCGTGCGCATGTTGTGCAGCCGGTCCGCGAGCTTGATCAGGATGACGCGGACGTCCCGCGCCATCGCCAGCAGCATCTTGCGGAAGCTCTCCGCCTGCGCGTCCTCGCGGCTCGCGAACTCGATCTGGTCGAGTTTCGACAGGCCGTCGACCATCGCCGCGACCGGCCGGCCGAACCTCGACTCGATCTCGGCGCGCGAGACCGCCGTGTCCTCCATCACGTCGTGCAGGAGTGCGGCGGCCAGCCCCTCGGCGTCGAGGCGCCATTCGGACAGGATGCTCGCGACGGCGAGCGGATGGGTGATGTAGGGCTCGCCCGACTTGCGGTATTGCCCGCGATGCGCGGACTCGGAGAACTCGAACGCGCGCTCGACCAGCGCGATGTCAGGCGTCGGCAGGTAGTGACCGAGGTGCCGGGTGAATTCGGCAATCTCCGACACGCCGGGTCACCGTCGGTCGCGCTACAGCGTCACGGTGGGCGCCGTCTTGTGCAGCATTTCGATGCCCACCTTTCCGCCGGCCACTTCGCGCAGGGCGATGACGGTCGGCTTGTCGCGGTCGGGCTCGACCAGCGGCGCCGAGCCCGAGGTGATCTGGCGGGCGCGGTTGGTCGCGGCGAGCGTCAGCTCGAAGCGGTTGGGAATGCGGGCGAGACAGTCTTCGATCGTGATGCGTGCCATGGTCAGCCTTCGGTAGCGGGGGCGAAGAGTCCGGCGAGTGCCCTGGCGTGTCGTACCTGTTGCCGCGCGGTCGTGAGGCGGGCGGCGCGTACGATCACGGACAGGTCGTCGACGGCTCGTGCAAAGTCCTGATTCATAATAACATAATCGAAGTCTCCCAAGTGCCGCATCTCCTCCCTCGCCGCCTCCAGGCGCGTGGCGATCACCTCGGGGGGATCCTGCGCCCGCTTGACCAGCCGTTCGCGCAGCGCCTCGAGCGACGGCGGAATGACGAAGATGTGGGTCGAGTCGGGAATGAGGCGGCGCACCTGGGCGGCACCCTGCCAGTCGATTTCCAGCAGCACGTCCTGTCCGGCCGCGACCTGGGACATCAGCCAGGTCGCCGACGTTGCGTACCAGTTGCCGTGGACGTGCGCGTGCTCGAGGAATTCGCCGCGGTCCTTGAGCGCGAGGAACGTCGGCACGTCGACGAAATGGTAGTGCTGTCCTTCCTGCTCCCCGGGGCGCGGCGCGCGCGTCGTGTAGGACACCGACAGGCGGATCCCGGGTTCCCGCTCGAGCAGCGCGTTGACCATGCTGCTCTTGCCGCCGCCGGAGGGCGCAGCGACGACGAACAGGCAGCCCGACGCGCCGGGGCTCTGAGTTGTAATGCTCATTCTCGGCCTCCTTGCACGTGCAGTGTCGGCCGCTCGATCGGCGTGTCGGCCTCCCTCAATCGCGCCGCGTCGGGCCCTGCGGGCCTCGGGCTTCGCCCCGCGGCGCTCATTCGAGGTTCTGAACCTGCTCGCGCATCTGCTCGATCGCCACCTTGAGCTCGAGCGACACCTGCGACAGCTCGGCGTCGACCGACTTGGATCCCAAGGTGTTGGCTTCGCGGTGCAGTTCCTGGGCGAGGAAATCGAGCCGCTTGCCGGCGCTGCCGCCGTGTGCCAGTACCCGCCTGAATTCGGCCACGTGGGTGGAGAGCCGCGCCACTTCCTCGGCGACGTCGATGCGGGTGGCAAACAGGGCGAGCTCCTGTTTGAGGCGGTCTTCGTTGGGATCGAGCCCGGCTTCGCGCAGCCGCGCGCCGAGCCGGTCGACGAAAGCGGCGTGGAGGACGGGGATGCGCGGCGCGACGCGGGCGACCTCGGCATCGATGTCGGCGCAGCGCGCTTCGAGCACGGCGGCGAGCTTGGCGCCTTCGCGGGCGCGGGCCGCGGTCAGTTCGGCCAGTGCCTGGTCGACCAGCGCGTCGACGCGCTCGGCCAGCGCTTCGGCGGGCATCGACGCCTCGACCAGGACGCCCGGCCAGCGCAGGATGTCGCCGGTCGAAAGCGGTGGCGTGCCGGGGATCGCGCGGGCGATCTCGGCGGACGCGGCGGCGAGCTGGCGCACCCGCGCGGCATCGACGGTGATGCCGCCGCCGCCGTTCACCGTGCGGGCAAGGGCGACCCTGCATTCGAGCTTGCCGCGCTTTTGCGCGGCGGCGAGGCGCTCGCGCAGCTGGGACTCGAGCGTGCGCAATTCCTCCGGCAGCTTGACGGTGACGTCGAGGTAGCGGTGATTGACCGAGCGGAGCTCGACTGCAAGTGAAATGCCGGGAAGTTCCGCGGTCGTCGCCGCGAAACCTGTCATGCTGAGGATCATTTGGAGTTGAACGCCGCAGAGGCCGGTTTTGAAAAGCT
>DATGDG010000033.1:0-2299 GCA_035311025.1 Casimicrobiaceae bacterium | reverse complement strand
GCTTGCCGCTGCTGCCGTGGTCGGCCAATGCGGCCGGCGACGGCCGGGCACGACGGACGGCGTCGAAGGAGGCGAGGGGAATCACCAGCTGCTCGCTCCCGGTGTCGACCCACAGCGGCTCGGTGGTGGCGAGCAGATCGTCAGCCTGCAGCCCGAGCATCCCCGCGAGCTCTTCGCGCGTCGCTTCCGGACGGCGGTGGGCGGGTGCATTCGCCTGCAGCGTCCACACGTCGCCGTCGGCCTCGACCGGGATGATCCCCGCGCGCATTTCCAGCGTGACCCGGTCGCCGGTCGCGTGCAGCGCGCGCACGACGTGCGCCGTTCCAAGCGTCGGATGCCCGGCGAAGGGCATCTCGAAGGCGGGGGTGAAGATGCGCACCCGTGCGCTGGCCCGCTCCGAAGGCAGGATGAACGTCGTCTCCGACAGGTTGAACTGCAACGCAAGAGCCTGCATCGTCGCGTCGTCGATGCCTCGCGCGTCGTCGAACACGGCCAGCGCATTGCCGGCAAGGGGCGTCTCTGCGAAGACGTTGACGATGCGGAAGTCTGCGTGCATGGCTATCCGGGCGGGTGTTTGTCGAGCAGCGACGCGGCCAGGGCGCGGAAGGCCTGTTCGCTCGTGCCCTCGACGCGGAGCACGCGCGCTTCGCGATGACGCGGGAAGTTGCGGTCGATCGCGCGCAGGTACGACGGATCGTAATGCACCTCGAGGAGCTCGGTCGCGAGCTCGGTCGTCGCACCCTCGGCCGCCCATTGTGCCCAGCGCGCGATCGCGCGCTTGCCGTGGAGCTTTTCGAGAGGTGCGAGCTGCGCCTGGAGCGCCGCGCCATCGCCTGCCAGGTGCGCGTAGTCGGCTTCGAGCATCGCGACGCGCAGCGCCTGCGCTGCGTCGAGGCGCAGGACAGGGGACGCGCGCATGGTCTCGAGCAGCACTTCGGGAACCTGCAGTCGCCCGATGCGCTTGCTTTCGGATTCGACGAACACCGGCCGGGCCGGATCGAAGCGCGCGAGGTCCGCGTAGAGGGCGCTTTCGAACGCTTTCTGAGAAGGCTGCGGATCACCGGGAAGGTCGCCCAGCAGCGAACCGCGGTGCCGGGCGAGCCGCTCGAGGTCGAGCACCTGCGCCCCGGATTCGGCCAACGCCGTGAGCAGTCGCGACTTGCCCGAGCCCGTGAGGCCGCAGACGACCTCGAAGCCGAAGCGCTGCGGAAGGTGCGCGAGCATCAGGACGACGTGGCGCCGCCAGGCGCGGTACCCGCCTTCCAGCTGCGCGGGACGAAAGCCAATCTCGGCGAACACGTGCACGAGCGCGCGGCTGCGCTGGCCGCCGCGCCAGCAGTAGACGAGGGGGCTCCACTCGCGCGGCTTGTCGGACGCGAGCCTCTCGACGATGTCGGCGATGTTGCGCGAAACCAGCGCGGCACCGACCTTGCGGGCGTCGAACGCGGACACCTGCGCGTAGAGCGTCCCTACGCGCGCGCGCTCTTCGTCGTCGAGCACGGGCATGTTCACAGCGCCGGGGAGGCGGTCCTCGGCGAATTCCGACGGCGAGCGCACGTCGATGCGGTCGGCGAACGACGCCCATTGCTCGACCGCGACCCTGGCCAGCGGACGCAGTGGGGGGCCGGGCGGCAACGCCACGCTGACCGGGGCCGTCATCGACGCTTGAGCAACGGGCGCAGCACGGGCCACACGTTGTCGAGGATCCGCGGCTGTGCCGTAGCGGTCGGGTGGATCCGGTCCGCCTGGAACTGCGTCAGGTCCTCGCCGAAACCCTTGAACAGCCAGGGCACGAGTGCCGCCTTGCGCGCTTTCGCCACGTCGCTGAACACCTTTTCGAACGCCGTCGCATAGGTTGGGCCGTAATTGGGCGGCACCCGCATGCCGAGGATCAGCGGCCGGGCGTGCGTCGCCTGCACCGCAGCGACGATCGCATCGAGGTTGGCACGCGTCGCGTCGAGGTTTCCGCCGCGCAGCGCGTCGTTGCCGCCGAGTTCGATGATGACGATCTCGGGATGGTGCTCGCGCAGCAGTGCGGGAAGGCGCGCGCGGCCGCCGGCGGTCGTGTCGCCGGAGATCGACGCATTGAGCACCCGCTGCGGATAGTGCTCCCGCGCAAGCCGGTTTGCGAGCAGCGCGACCCAGCCTTCGTTGGTGGCGAGTCCGAGGCCCGCCGAGATCGAATCGCCCAGGACCAGCAGTATCGGCGCCGCCTGTGCCTGGCCGAGACCGGCGAACGCGAACAACGCGATGGCGAGCCAGCGAACGATCCTTCGATGAAGGGAGTCCATGCGCATGT
>DATGDG010000032.1:0-9811 GCA_035311025.1 Casimicrobiaceae bacterium | reverse complement strand
CATCGTGCGCCCCACAACCACGCGTGCCCTCATATGCCAACTGGGTGATGCGCTCCTCGGGCGTCCCGCGAAACGGCGCAGTCAGGAGGGTGGTTCGGAGACGGGGATCCTCTTTGATAAAGCCGTAGCCTTCCTTGTAGGTTCGGCGCGACAGTTGAACATTGTTGAGTCCGGCAATGCCGCTCTCCCAGTCCGCAACGGGTCGTCGGTGCCATGCTGGGATGTGATATCGGCCGTTCTCATCCGTCATGGCGACTGCAAGGTGAAAGCAGACTTGGCTGCTCTGCACCGGGCCGCCGATGTCGGCAGTCCACTCGGCGATCACGAGAGCTCCGGGAAGTGGGGTCCAGGTTTCGGTGTCGATTACCTGCCCGTCCTGAGCCCAGTCACCGATGATCAGCCCGCAGCCCGCGATGACAGGGGCGAGCGCGATCATGGCTCCAAGGATCAATCGCTGCATTACATTCCCTCGATGCGCCAGATTCCGTCCTTGCCGCGGAGGAAATCGATCAAAAACGCCTGCGGCCCATCGGCTGTATCGCGAACAACCACGTATTCGGCCTGATCGAGGCTGAACCAGTTTGCCTCCAACGTGCCCAGCGTGTCGATGGCGGCGGGCAACGCCGAACCGAGCGCTGCGAAAACAGCGTTGTATTTTTCGTGCACGCTACCTGTCACGGCATTGAGTGCTGCCGCGATCTTCCCCATACGCAAGCGATCAAGCATGCCCGTGTAGACTCCCCGCAGCAGCGTGTCCTGCTGCTGGAATGTTCGTGCGGTCACTACGCGGCTCGTTGCATATAGGAGCGCGCCAATTTCGTCGTATACGCGGATCGTGCTTGTGAACGTCCCCGCTGGGTACGTTGCCGCTACGGCAAAGATGCCGCCGACGAATTGCGTGGCGAGCGCGGTGTGGTCGGTCGATCCGTTGCCGTCGAAGTCGAACTCGACGCGCCCGAACGCCATCTTTCCACGGTCGGTCACGTCGAACCGGACTTCCAGCGGCGCGAATCCGTCGGTCGGCTCAGCTGCGACCGAGAACGCTGCGGCTCCGTTGCTACCGACAGTGATCGACCGCGCGACCTCGTCGCCATCCGGTGATGTGAGTTCGAGCACGATGGTATTCTGGCCAATGGCGAGCGGGATGCCATTGGCATAGAAGCGTCCATTGGCGTCCACCTGCGCGAGGATGCCGTTAACCATGACACCGGAATTCAAGGGCGCGTCAATGGTCCCGGTGACAAGTACGTTGTCGTCATCGACGATGCTTCCGTCGAGGCCATCGGTCGCAACAATCGCCGCTCCAGCGCTGACGAGAACGTCGATTGCCTCGGACGTGGTGGAGGCACCCTGGGCGTCGGACGCTACTGCAGTAAGCGAATAGGTTCCAGCTGCGACGCTGTCCCAGACGGCGTTGAACGGAGCCGATGTCGAAGTGGCGACGAGCATTCCGTTTGCGTAGAAATCCACGCGGGCGATCGTGCCGTCAGGGTCGCTCGCGCTTGCCGCCAGGGGGATGGTCGCCGGGGCGAAATAGCGTGCTCCCGGCACTGGCGCGCCCAGGGACACCACCGGCGGGGCGTTTGCCGTCACGCTCACGGACACGGGTGCAGAGATCGCCGTCGCGCCCAGGTTGTCGGTGGCTTTCGCGGTGAGCGAGTACGAGCCGGCGGCAACGTTGGGCCAGGTCGCGGTGAATGGCGCCGACGTTGACGTGCCGATCAGCGTCGACCCGGAAAAGAACTCGACCTTGGCGATCGAACCGTCGCTGTCGGTGCCTGCGGCGATGAGGCCGATCGTCGCAGGCGCGACGAAGGCCCCGCCGTCCGCGGGTGCGGTCAGCGCGATCGTCGGCACCGCGTTGGGGGCGATGGTGACGCTGGCCATCGCGGAGGTCGCCGAAGCGCCACGGTCATCGTAGGCGACGGCCACCAGCCCGTAGGTCCCGCTTGCCATGCCGCTCCACGCGACGGCGTAAGGCGGGCTGGTGGCGCGCCCGATGAGCGAGCCGGCAGTGCCGATCCGGTACTCGACGGCGGCAATCGTGCCATCGGGGTCGGACGCGTTCGCCGTCAGGCTCACCGTCGATCCGATCGGATACCTCGCACCGTCGGCAGGCGTCGCGAGCGAGACGCTGGGAGGCTGGTTGGCACCGCGCACCTCGACCTGCGCCGCTCTCGACGTCGTTGCCAGTCCGTGGTTGTCGGTGGCGCGTGCGGTGATCGAGTGAGTCCCGACGGCGGCGCTGGCGAGCGTGGCACGCCATGGAGGGCTGTTCGCGGTACCGACCAGGCTCGCACCGTCGAAGAACTCGACGCGCGAAATCGTTCCGGTCGTGCTCGCCGCATCTGCGCTGAGCACCAGGTCGACGGGGCCATCGACCTGCCCGCACCCGGCCGGCTGCGTGACGACCACTTTCGGACCGTCACCGACGACGACATACACGACGGTCGACGTGCTGGTCGCGCCACGATCGTCGATGGCGCGGACGGTGATCGCGTGGCGACCCGCGATGGCATCGGGCCAGGTCCATGTCCATGGGGAGGCGCTGACGGAGGCGAGCGCCTTCTCGCCGTCGAGGAATTCGACGCGCACGACGGCTCCGTCCGGGTCGGCCGCACTGGCGACAAGGGTGATCGGGCTGCCGACGACGTGGAAGCTGCCGTCCGACGGCGATGCCAGCGCAATGCTGGGACCCTGATTGCCCACGACGGTGACATTCACGGCAGCGGACGTCGCCTTGCCATTGCGGTTGTCGTAGGCCGTCGCGGACAGCGCGTGGCTTCCCTCGATGGCGTTCGTCCAGACAAACGTGTACGGAGGCGCCGTGGCGGTGCCGATCAGCACGGTGGCACTGCGGTAGAACTCGACCTTCGCGATCGATCCATCGCTGTCGCTCGCGATGGCCGAGAGCGTGACGGCGTTACCCGCGGTGAACACCGCACCGTTCACCGGAGACGTCAGTGCTACCGTGGGCGGCTTGTTGGCCGCCTTCTGGATCGATGAATGCCCCGGTTCGTTCAACGTGTCGCTGGTTGTGGCGGCGCCCGCGACGGGAGGTGCATCGGCTCCGTCCAGCAGCGTCAGTCGAGCATCCATCAGGACCGCGCGATGCCCGAAGCGATCGGTCACCTGCGCGCTGAGGCGATTGATGCCGGGGCGCAGCGCCGGTCGTGCACGGACGACCGCCCGACCCGTCTCCGCATCGATCGACGCTTTCACCGATCGACCGTCCTGGAGTTGGACGTCGACGATCAAGCCGTCGACATAGTTGGCCGGCATTGCACATGCGCGTGCCGAGCAGGCGGCCCCGAGGCCCAGAATGATCTCGGCATCCGGGTCATGGGTCGCGGCGCCGTCGGGCGGCCGCACCATTGAGATGGTCGGAGCGATCGAGAATGGGGCGGGACGCACTCGAGCTGCAGGGCTTGCTGCCTCGAGAAGCTCGATCGCACTTCCGTCCATGGTCATCCGCAAGCCGGCCTTCGGGCTTGCCACGACGAGGGTGTCCGTCGAGAGGTCGTGCAGCAGGCGATCGGGCGTGTCGATGCCGAATGGCGTCAGGTCGCCGTCGAGAGCCATGATGCCGTCGCGGTCGAATGCGAGCAACCTGTCTGCGCAGGACACGAACAGCCACCCGGTGCGCGGGTCCAGGGTGGACCCGCCGACGTCGCAACCGAGCGGTACCCGCCGATTGGCGGCTGAAGGCGTGGCATCGAGCGCGATCTGGACGAGCTCGTCGAGGCCGATGATCCACAGGCGTGATCCCAGCGAGTCGACTGCAATCGCCATCGGCTCTTTCGGAGAAGGCGCCGGAACCGGTCGCGTGTCGAGCCACCGCCCGTCGTGCGCATGGTGCAGCAGGACCCCGCCGGCGAGAACCCAGACGCTCTGGTCGAGTGCCAGCGCGATGGCATCGGGGAGCGCCGGCAAGGTCGTGCCCGCGAGCAGCGTTCCTTCGGCATCCACGTGCAGCAGCAATCTCGACCGGGTGGCGATCCAGGCCGTGCCGTCGTAGGGATCGACAGCGAATTGCAGCGCCGTTCCGTAGCCGCGCTCGACCAGCGCAAGCCCCGCACCGATCTGCCCGTCGCGACCGATGAACCGGAGGCGATCTTGCGTGCGCACCCAGGCGCCACCATCGGCCGTCGCCGCGATCTCGCCCGGGAGTGCGGCTGCGGCAATGACCGCATCGGCAAGCGTGTCGGCGGTGGCAGCGCTGGAGGTTGCTCCATCGAAAGCCGTGGCGGCAGCGCAGGGGAGGGCTGCAGATCCCAGCGCGACGGCGATCAGGCCTCGAAGGAAGAATCGAAAAGGATTGTGCATCGCGATTTCCCGAGGTCAGGCCGTCACCTGACACAGGCGAGCGGGTTGTCGACGATCTGCTGCAGCGACGCGGAATCCATGTGGGAGCCGGGCACGGCAAGCAGCGCGCTGAGCGAGTGGATGCCGACCGGCAACCGGATGTCGAATGCCGCACGGTTGTCCACGATGGGCGCGGAGGCGACGAAGCTCGTCCCCGACAGCAGCGTGGCGTTGCCCGACATCGGCAGTCCCGCAACGGTGACGGTCAATGTGGCGTTTGCCGGAGACGCAATCTCGGGATTCGACGTCTCGAGAACGAGCGTCGCCGGTGGCCCTGCGAACTTGACGACGTACGCCCCCTGGCCGCCGCCGTTGCCGGTTTGGAACGCCCCGGGTGTCGTCACGAACTGGCCGGTTCCGTCGGTAAAGCCGGTGACGTATGCGGCACCGTGCTGGTCGGTGGCGACCCCGGTTGCAGCATCGGGGGGAAAGCGGGTGAGCCGGTCGTCGGTATAGGCATAGCCGGTACGCACGAACGTCGAGAAGAGCAGGCTTGCGCCGCTGGCCGAAACCTTGGCGACGAATGCCGAATCCTGGTTGTCCTGCTGCTTGCGCGGTGCGCTCGAGTCCACCAGCGGAAAGGTGTAGGTGTTCGCGAGCCCGGTGACGAAGGCATGACCATCCCGATCGACGGCGATGCCGTACGCTGCGTCCCCGGGATACTGCGGCAGGCCACCGAGCGATTGGCAGTACGATGTACAGATCTCTCCGCCCAGGAACGATGAATAGCGCAGCGTCGAGCCGGTCGCATCGAGCTTGGTGACGAATGCATTGCCGAGGCTCGAGTTGACCAGCCTGAATCCGGATTTCTTCGGCTGGAAGGCATTGAGCGACGGGAAGTCGGAGGAGTAGGTCTCGCCTGCCACATGGGCATTGCCATCGGCGTCGACGGCGATCGCATTGATGATGTCGTCGAGCGATCCGCCGAGGAAAGTCGAATACACGAAGCGCGAGCCTGCGGGATCGATCTTCGCGACGAATCCGTCCTTCTGTCCCCGGAGCGCAGGCTGGTATCCGCTGATCACGGGGAAATCGGTCGCGGTCGTCCACCCGGCGACATAGGCATTGCCTTGAAGGTCGACGGCAATCGCGTTGGCCTGGTTGGCGGCGCTGCCCGGCAGGAACGTCGCGTAGCGGGCAGCGGTTCCGGTCGGATCGAGCTTCAGGACGAAACCGGCGTTCGCGAGCGGTGGGGGCAATGTCGGCTGGATCGCGTTGGCGGTCGTGGCGAACAGCGACGTCGCATTGCCGGTGACCAGCGCGTTGCCCGAGGCGTCGACCGCGATCGCAGCGACCGCAGTGCCCCACAGGTAGGTTGAATAGACGAGGGCATTGCCGGCGGGGACGAGCTTGGTGATGAACGCTCCTCCGCCCGAGGTGCTCGGCTGGTATGCATTGGCGCTCACCGGGAAGTCGCCGGCGGAGGTCATCCCGGTGACGTACGCGCTTCCTGCTGCGTCGACGGCAATTCCCGTCGCGCGATCGATGCCGGTCGAGCCGCCGAGGTAGGTCGCGTACACGAGGCCGGTGCCGGCCGGATTCAGCTTGGCGACGAAGACGTCGGTGTCGCCGCGCTTTCCCAGCGATCGGTCATACGCCGAGACCACGGGAAAGTCGGACGACGTCGTGAAGCCGGTGACGTAGGCGTTGCCGTCGGCGTCGACTGCGATGGCGGTGCCGCGCTCGGAGAGCGATCCGCCGAGATACGTCGCGTACGACACCACCGGGTCGATGACCAGCGGGCGGGACTCGTCGTAGACGCCGACGCGGATCGTAACGACGTTGCCGTCGCCGATCGCATAGGCGCTGTCGACGTGCTCGCGCTCGCCGTCGTGTTCCTGATAGGCAAGGGGGCGATGCAAGGTCATCGTGCCGTGGCGGGTGTCGAGTTGCAGATCGCCGTTTTCGGCGAGCCCCATCCCCGTGATGCCTTCGATCTTGAGCCGGACCCGCGACGGATCGGCGCCCGGCGCGACGATGAGGTCGTATTCGAGTCGTTGCCCATTGCCGTAGAACACGGCATCGATTCCGGGAAAGAGGTCGCCGATCTCGACCCTCGAATAGGTCGCGACATCGGTACGGTCGGGGCCATCGGCGCGCCCGCGCAGGTGGTGGATCCGCGTCGGTTGCGGGTCGAGGCCGCGGACCCAGGCGCTGGCGTTCGCGTCGAGGAACGCGAACCCGACGACGGTCGCTTCACCCTGGTCCGGAGAGCGCTCGCCCGGGGCCGACGTCGCGCGCAGCGCGAGGAGCGCCCCGCCGGCGAATATCGCCACGTGGTAGCCGGCGCCGCGGGCGACGTAGCTGCGGCGTTCGGCCGTCCGTCCGTCGAATTCCTCGAAGAGCATCGGCAGCCGGTCGTAGCGGGCGGCCACGCCTTGGCGGACCGCATCGGAGATCGCGTTTGCGGGTGCAACGTCAGGCGTCGCCCCGAGCGCCCCGGCGACCAGCATGATCGCGAGCCAGCGCTTCGCCTCGTGCATTCGATCGACCATGGCGCCTCCTTCCCGCGGTTGATGCGAAGCCTAGGAAGTTCTCGCAATGTCGTTCACTGTCAGTTTTGCACGGTCATCCAGACGTCCGATTGGCGCCGGCCGGCGTTTGTGCTACGGACCCGTGGACCCTGCGCTCGAACCTCACCGTGTGACCCTGCCTCAGAGAGGGCACGCGAGCGCCTGGGATGCTGCGGCGAGCAGTCGGGCGCCCCGCTAGAATCCCGGCATGCCCACCCTGCGCTCACCCGTCGCGCTGTTTCTCATCGCCACGGCCATCTGGGGCTCGACCTGGCTGGCGATCAAGTTCCAGTTGGGGATCGTCGCGCCCGAGGTCTCGGTCGCCTACCGGTTCGCGATCGCCGCCGTGCTGCTTGCCGCCTGGTGCATGGCGACCGGGCGCTCGCTGCGCTTCTCCGCGCGCAGCCACGTCTTCATCGCGCTGCAGGGCGTGCTGCTGTTCGGCCTCAACTACATCGCGGTCTACGAAGCCGAGCGTTACGCGACCTCCGGACTGGTCGCCGTCCTGTTCTCGACCATCGTGTTCATGAATCCGATCGGCGCGCGCCTGGTGTTCGGCACCCGCTTGACGGCGGTGATGCTGGGCGCGGCGGCCCTCGGGGTCTTCGGTGTGGCGCTGCTGTTCGTGCCGGAGCTGTTGCAGGCGAGGCACGGCGGCGACGTCGCGCTGGGGATCGTGCTCGGCCTGGGGGGGACGCTGATCGCCACCGGCGGCAACCTCGCGGCCGTGCGCAACCAGCGCGCGGGCATCCCGGTGATGTCGAGTGCGGCCTGGGGGATGGCCTGGGGCGCCGCTGCCGCGGCGCTGGTCGCGCTCGTCCAGGGCGCGCCGTGGAGTTTCGACCCGCGCCCGGGGTACGTGCTGTCGGTCACGTACCTGGCGGTGTTCGGCAGCATCGTCGCGTTCGGTGCCTACCTGACCCTGCTGGGAAGCGTCGGTCCGGGTCCCGCGGCCTACGTCGGCATTGCCACCCCGGTCGTCGCGCTGCTCCTGTCGACGCTGCTCGAGGGCTACCGCTGGACCTTGCTCGCGGCGGTCGGCGTGGTGATCGCCGTGTTCGCCAACTGGCTGGCGCTCAAGGCATCGCGGCGTGCGACGCAGGCAGCGGCGCTGGCGCGATGACCTGTGCCGGCAATCGCGCCGCGCGGGTCAGTCGCCTTCCTTGGGGATGACGTCGAGGTTGTCGATCAGCCGCGTCGTGCCGAGCGTGGCCGCAGCCAGCACGATCAGCAGGTTGGGATGATCGTAGCCTTCCGGATGCGGGATGCGCAGCGCGAGCCCGTGACGGACGGCGACGTAGTCGACCTTCCAGCCGTGGCTTGCGAGCTCCCTGCGTCCCTCGGACTCGAGGTTCGCGTAGTCGGTGCGGCCGCCGGCGATCGCATCGCAGATCCTGCGCAACGTCCGGTACAGGCGCGGTGCCTCGACGCGTTCCGCGGGGGAGAGGTAGCTGTTGCGCGACGCCAGCGCGAGGCCGTCGTCGGCGCGCACGGTCTCGCTGGCGACGACCTGGATCGGCAGGTTGAACTGCTGCACCATGCCGCGGACGATCTTCAGCTGCTGCCGGTCCTTCTTGCCGAACACCGCGACGTCGGGCTGCACGAGGTTGAACAGCTTCAGCACCACCGTGCACACCCCCTCGAAGAATCCCGGACGGAATGCGCCTTCGAGCTCGTCGGACAGCGGCGGCGGCTGCACCCGGTAGACCTGCGGCTGCGGGTACATGTCCTGCTCGTGCGGTGCGAACAGGACATCGACGCCCACGTTCTGCATGCCGGTGGTGTCCGCCTCGATGGTCCGTGGATAGCGGTCGAAGTCCTCGTTGGGACCGAACTGCAGGCGGTTGACGAAGATGCTGGCGACGACGCAGTCGGCATGCTGTCGCGCGACGCGCATCAGCGACAGGTGGCCGTCGTGCAGGTTGCCCATCGTCGGGACAAAGGCCACGCGCCCGGCGTCACGCAGCCGCTTGCGCAGGTCCTCGGCGGACTCGATCACGTCCATGCACTTCTCCGCTGTAACCGCGTTGCGGCGTCAGAAACAGTGCTGCGGTCCCGGAAACGATCCGTCGCGGACCGCGGCGACGTAACCCGCGAGGGCGGCACCGACGCTGCCTGCGTCCGCCATGAAGTCGCGCACGAAGCGCGCGGGCTTGCCGGGCGTGATCCCGAGGGCGTCATAGATTACCAGCACCTGGCCGGCGCAATCGGGCCCGGCACCGATGCCGATCAGCGGCACGCGCGCCACGGACTCGAGCCGGGGCGTCAGCGCCCGCGGCACGCATTCGACGACGATCAATCCGCAGCCCGCTTCACCGAGCGCGCGCGCGTCGTCGACCAGCGCCTCGGCGGCGGCATCGGTCTTGCCCTGCACGCGATAGCCGCCGAATGCATGGACCGACTGGGGTGTCAGCCCGATGTGGCCGCACACCGGAACGCTGCGGCGGACCAGGAACGCGATGGTCGGTGCGAGCCACGCACCGCCTTCGAGCTTCACCATCTGCGCACCCGCCTGCAGCGCCTCGACCGACGCAGCGTACGCCGCCTCCGGGCTCGCCTGGTACGAGCCGAAAGGCATGTCGGCGATGATCAGCGGCCGCTGGCTTCCACGGGCGACGCAGCGTGTGTGATAGACGACGTCTGCCAAGGTGACCGGCAGCGTGGATGCGTGGCCCTGGATCACCATGCCGAGCGAGTCGCCGACCAGCAGCGAATCGACGCCTGCCGCTTCGCATTGCGCGGCCAGGCTCGCGTCGTAGCAGGTCAGCATCGCGATCCGCTTGCCTTCGCGCGCCATCGCCTGCAGCGCGGGAACGGTCACGCGCGCAGGGCGCGCGGCGGGATCGGCGTACCCGGGCTTTGAACCGGGTACGGGGTCGGCAGGGGCCGACGGCTTGGTTCCGGGCGTGGGTTCAGGAGGCGCCAAGGTTGAA
>DATGDG010000031.1:0-3760 GCA_035311025.1 Casimicrobiaceae bacterium | reverse complement strand
GAACCGGCCGCCGTCGAGGGGGACCAAAGGACGAAGGTCCGGGGGCAGCACCGGCAGCACCTCGAGGATCATCCACTCCGGCTTGATGCCCGACTTGTGGAACGCCTCCAGCACCTTGAGGCGCTTGGCGATCTTCTTGATCTTCGCCTCTGAACCCGTCTCCGACAGGTCCTTGCGCAGCTTCGAGATCTCCTGGTTGACATCGAGCGAGCGCAGCAGCTCGCGGATTCCTTCGGCGCCCATGCTCGCCGAGAAATCGTCTCCGTACTGCTCCACCTTCGAAAGGTAGTCGTCCTCGGTGAGGAGCTGGCCGCGGTTGAGCGGCGTCATGCCGGGCTCGGTGACGACGTAGGCCTCGAAGTAGAGCACGCGCTCGATGTCGCGCAGCGTCATGTCGAGCACCATGCCCATGCGGGACGGCAGGCTCTTCAGGAACCAGATGTGCGCGACCGGGCTCGCGAGCTCGATGTGACCCATGCGCTCGCGGCGGACCTTGGCGAGCGTCACCTCGACGCCGCACTTCTCGCAGATCACGCCGCGGTGCTTCAGGCGCTTGTACTTGCCGCACAGGCACTCGTAGTCCTTGACCGGCCCGAAGATCTTGGCGCAGAACAGGCCGTCGCGCTCGGGCTTGAAGGTCCGGTAGTTGATCGTCTCCGGCTTCTTGACCTCGCCGTACGACCACGACCGAACCTTCTCCGGCGACGCGAGGCCGATCTTGATCGCGTCGAATTCCTCTTCCTGCGTAACCTGCTTGAACAGATCGAGCAATGCTTTCATGTGTGATTCCTCAGTCGCGATCCATGTCGATGTCGATGGCCAGCGAGCGAATTTCCTTCACCAGCACATTGAACGACTCGGGCATCCCGGCCTCGATCCGGTGCTCGCCCTTGACGATGCTCTCGTACACCTTGGTCCGGCCGTTCACATCGTCTGACTTGACGGTCAGCATCTCCTGCAGCGTGTACGCCGCGCCGTAGGCCTCGAGCGCCCACACTTCCATTTCGCCGAAGCGCTGGCCGCCGAACTGCGCCTTGCCGCCCAGCGGCTGCTGGGTGACGAGGCTGTACGGTCCGGTCGAGCGCGCGTGCATCTTGTCGTCGACCAGGTGGTGCAGCTTCAGCACGTGCATGTAGCCCACCGTGACGGGGCGGTCGAACGCCTCTCCGGTGCGGCCGTCGTGAAGGGTGATCTGGCCGCTCTTCGGCAGGCCCGCGAGCTCGAGCATGCCCTTGATCTCCTCCTCGGTCGCGCCGTCGAACACCGGGGTCGCGAAAGGCACGCCGCCGGTGAGGTTGTGCGCCAGCTGCATGATCTCGCCGTCATCGAACGATCCGAGGTCCTCGGGACGCCCGGTTCCGTTGTAGACCTTCTCGAGGAACTTGCGCACGTCGGCGGCCCTGGCCTGCGCCTTCAGCATTTCGGCGATGCGGTTGCCGATGCCCTTGGCCGCCCATCCGAGGTGGACCTCGAGGATCTGCCCGACGTTCATCCGCGACGGCACGCCGAGCGGATTCAGCACGATGTCCACCGGCGTACCGTCGGCCATGTAGGGCATGTCCTCGACCGGAACGATCTTGGACACGACACCCTTGTTGCCGTGGCGTCCCGCCATCTTGTCGCCGGGCTGCAGGCGGCGCTTGACCGCCACGTACACCTTGACCATCTTCTGCACGCCTGGCGGCAGCTCGTCGCCCTGGGTCAGCTTGCGCTTCTTCTGCTCGAACATCTGGTCGAACTGCACGCGCAGCTGCGCCAGCGAATCCTTCATCGCCTCGAGCTGGCGCGCCGACTCCTCGTCGGCGAGCCGGATGTCGAACCAGTCGTGGCGCGCGACGCCGTCCAGGTACTCCTTGTTGACCTTCGCGCCCTTGGCGAGCCGCTTCGGCCCGCCGTTGGCGACCTTGCCGACCAGGAGCTTCTCGATCCGGGCGTAGGCGTCGTTCTCGACGATGCGAAGCTGGTCGTTCAGGTCCTTGCGGTAGCCCCGGAGCTCGTCGTCGATGATCTGCGTCGCGCGCTTGTCGCGCTCGATGCCCTCGCGGGTGAACACCTGCACGTCGATCACCGTGCCCGAGATGCCCGACGGAACGCGCAGGCTGGTGTCCTTCACGTCGGAGGCCTTCTCGCCGAAGATCGCGCGCAGCAGCTTCTCCTCGGGCGTCAGCTGGGTCTCGCCCTTCGGCGTCACCTTGCCGACCAGCACGTCGCCGGCCTCGACCTCGGCGCCGATGTAGACGATGCCGGCGTCGTCGAGGCGGCCGAGCTGGGCTTCCCCGAGCGAACTGATGTCGCGGGTGATCTCCTCGGCGCCGAGCTTGGTGTCGCGCGCGACGACGGAGAGCTCCTCGATGTGGATCGACGTGTAGCGGTCGTCGCCGACGACACGCTCGCTGATCAGGATCGAGTCCTCGTAGTTGTAGCCGTTCCAGGGCATGAACGCGACCAGCATGTTCTGGCCGAGCGCGAGCTCGCCCATGTCGGTCGACGCGCCGTCGGCGATGACGTCGCCGCGGGCGATGACGTCACCGATGCGCACGAGGGGCCGCTGGTTGATGTTCGTGTTCTGGTTCGACCGCTTGTACTTGGTCAGGTTGTAGATGTCGACGCCGATCTCGCCTGCCGCCGTCTCCGTGTCGTTGACCCGGACGACGATCCGGCTGGCGTCGACGTAGTCGACCTTGCCCCCGCGGCGCGCCATCACCGCCGTGCCGCTGTCGACGGCCGCGGTGCGCTCGACGCCGGTGCCGACGACCGGCTTCTCCGGACGCAGGCAGGGCACCGCCTGGCGCTGCATGTTGGAACCCATCAGCGCGCGGTTCGCGTCATCGTGCTCGAGGAACGGGATCAGCGATGCCGCCACCGAGACGATCTGCGCCGGTGCGACGTCCATGTACTGGATCTTGTCGGGCGCCGACAGCATGAACTCGTTGCGGTTGCGCGAGGACACGAGTTCGTCGGCGAGCTTGCCTTTCGCGTCGACCTTGGCGTTGGCCTGGGCGATCACGTACTGGCCTTCCTCGATCGCCGACAGGTAGTGGATCTCGTCGGTCACCTTGCCGTCGACGACCTTGCGGTACGGCGTCTCGAGGAAGCCGTACTCGTTGGTCCGCGCATACAGGGCGAGCGAGTTGATCAGGCCGATGTTCGGGCCTTCGGGCGTCTCGATCGGGCACACGCGACCGTAGTGGGTCGGGTGCACGTCGCGCACCTCGAAGCCGGCGCGCTCGCGCGTCAACCCCCCCGGGCCCAGCGCCGACACGCGGCGCTTGTGGGTGATCTCCGACAGCGGGTTGGTCTGGTCCATGAACTGCGACAGCTGCGAGCTGCCGAAGAACTCCTTGATCGCCGCCGAGATCGGCTTGGCGTTGATCAGGTCGTGCGGAAGCAGGTTCTCGCTCTCGGCCTGGCCGAGGCGCTCGCGCACGGCGCGCTCGACTCGGACGAGCCCCGACCGGAACTGGTTCTCGGCGAGCTCGCCCACCGAGCGCACGCGCCGGTTGCCGAGGTGGTCGATGTCATCGACCTCGCCGCGGCCGTTGCGCAGCTCGACGAGGATCTTGATGACGGCGATGATGTCGTCGTTGGTCAGCGTGCCCGGGCCCTTCAGCTCCTCGCGGCCGACACGGCGGTTGAACTTCATGCGGCCGACGGCCGACAGGTCGTAGCGCTCCTCGGCGAAGAACAGGCCATGGAACAGCGCCTCGACGGCGTCCTCGGTCGGGGGCTCGCCGGGGCGCATCATCCGGTAGATCGCGAC
>DATGDG010000030.1:0-4111 GCA_035311025.1 Casimicrobiaceae bacterium | reverse complement strand
TGATGAACGCGGCCTTGTCGTCTCCGGCGGCAGCCGGCGGTACCGCGGCCGGTTCCGGCTTCTCGGTCTCCGCGTCAGCCGCGGCCTCGGGCTGGCGCTCGAGCGCCTGCGCAAGCACCTGCTCGATCCAGCGCACCGGATGGATGTCGAGGCGGTTCTTGATCTCGTCGGGAATCTCGGCGAGATCCTTCACGTTCTCCTCGGGGATCAGCACCGTCTTGATCCCGCCGCGTCCTGCCGCAAGCAGCTTCTCCTTCAGGCCGCCGATCGGCAGCACCTCGCCGCGAAGCGTGATCTCGCCGGTCATCGCGACATCGCAGCGCACCGGAATCCCGGTGAGGATCGACACCATCGCCGTCACGATCGCGGCACCGGCCGACGGGCCGTCCTTCGGTGTCGCGCCTTCGGGCAGGTGCACGTGCAGGTCGGTCTTGGTGTAGAAGTCGACCGGGATGCCGAGCTGCTTCGAGCGATGGCGCACGACCGACAGTGCCGCGGCGATCGACTCGTTCATCACCTCGCCGAGCTTGCCCGTCGACGTCGTCTTGCCTTTGCCCGGCAGCGCGACCGCCTCGATCGTCAGCAGGTCTCCGCCGACCTCGGTCCACGCGAGACCGGTGACCTGGCCGACCTGGTTCCTGCGCTCGGCGATGCCGTAGGTGTAGCGCCGCACCCCGAGGTACTTGTCGAGGTTCTTGGAATTGACCTCGACGGGACCCCGCGCCTTGCGCGCCTTGCCTTCGCTTTCCTTCAGCAGCAGTCCCTTGACCACCTTGCGGCAGATCTTGCTGATCTCGCGCTCGAGGCTGCGCACGCCCGATTCGCGCGTGTAGTAGCGCACGATGTCGCGCAGTGCGCTCTCGGCGACGTGCAGCTCCTCGGACTTCAGGCCGTTGCCCTTGATCTGCTTGGGCAGCAGGTACTGCTTCGCGATCGCGATCTTCTCGTCCTCGGTGTATCCGGACAGCCGGATGACTTCCATCCGGTCGAGCAGCGGCGCCGGGATGTTCATCGTGTTCGCGGTGGCGACGAACATCACGTCGGAGAGGTCGTATTCGACCTCGACGTAGTGGTCGACGAACGTGTTGTTCTGCTCAGGATCGAGCACCTCCAGCAGCGCCGACGACGGGTCGCCGCGGAAGTCCTGGCCCATCTTGTCGACCTCGTCGAGCAGGAACAGCGGATTGCGCACGGCGACCTTGCTCATGTTCTGCAGGATCTTCCCCGGCATCGAGCCGATGTACGTGCGGCGGTGGCCGCGGATCTCTGCCTCGTCGCGGACCCCGCCCAGGCTCATGCGCACGAACTTGCGCCCGGTCGCCTTGGCGATCGACTGGCCGAGCGAGGTCTTGCCCACGCCGGGCGGCCCGACCAGGCACAGGATCGGTGCCTTCAGGCGGTCGACGCGCTGCTGGACGGCCAGGTATTCGACGATCCGCTCCTTGACCTTCTCGAGGCCGTAATGATCGGCGTCCAGCACCTTGACCGCGTGCGCGAGGTCCTTGCTGATCTTGCTCTTCTTGCGCCAGGGCAGCGCCAGCAGCGTGTCGATGTAGTTGCGCACGACCGTCGCCTCGGCGGACATCGGCGACATCATCTTGAGCTTCTTCAGCTCGCCCATCGCCTTGCCTTCCGCTTCGCGCGACATCTTCGCCGCCTTGACCTTCTTCTCCATCTCCTCGAGGTCGGCGTTCTCGTCGCCCTCGCCGAGCTCCTTCTGGATCGCCTTCACCTGCTCGTTCAGGTAGTACTCGCGCTGGCTCTTCTCCATCTGCCGCTTGACGCGGCCGCGGATGCGCTTCTCGACCTGCAGGATGTCGACCTCGCCCTCGAGCAGGCCCAGGAGGTGCTCGAGGCGCTTCGCCACATCGCTCATCTCGAGGATCTGCTGCTTCTGCTCGAGTTTCAGCGGCAGGTGGGCCGCGATCGCGTCGGCCAGCCGGCCGCCGTCGTCGATGCCGGACATCGAGGTCAGGATCTCGGGCGGGATCTTCTTGTTCAGCTTGACGTACTGGTCGAACTGCGTGAGCAGCGCGCGGCGCATCGCCTCGACCTCGTGGGCGGCGCCCGGCTCGCCGGGAATCGGCTGCACGCGCGCCGCGAGGTACTCGGCGCGTTCCTCGACGCCGAGGACGCGCGCGCGTTGCGTGCCTTCGACCAGCACCTTCACCGTGCCGTCGGGCAGCTTCAGCATCTGCAGGACCGTCGCGACGCTGCCGATGTCGTACAGGTCCTCCGCCGTCGGATCGTCCTTCGCCGCCTGCTTCTGGGCGACCAGCAGGATGTGCTTGCCGGCGTCCATCGCAACGTCGAGCGCCTTGATCGACTTCGGGCGTCCGACGAACAGCGGGATCACCATGTGCGGGAAGACCACGACGTCGCGCAGCGGCAGCAGCGGCAGTGCGGTCAGGTCGGTCTGGGGAGTCAGGTCGTTGGACATGCGTATCTCAGGTGAGGGGTCGATTGCCAAAATGGGGCCGGCCGACGGCGCTGTCAAGCAAACCGGTGCCGGATATCCGAAAACCCTGCCGGTGCAACGGGTTATCGAGGTGATCTCTACCGGATTATGCCGCCTCAGTGCATCGCCTCACCCGCCCATGTGAACTTGGGCAGCGGTGCGATCGCGGAAATTCCCGGGCTGCGTCCGGCAACGGGCGGTCCTGGCGCGCTGGGCGAGACCGGGAACCCCCGGCCAGACATCAGGAGATCAGCTACTGGGCCGAGGCAACCTTGGGCGCATCCGCGAACATCAGCAGCGGCTTGCCGTCGTTGGCGATCGTCGACTCGTCGACGACCACGCGGGCGAGGTTCGACATCGACGGCAGGTCGTACATGACGTCGAGCAGGACCTGCTCGAGGATCGAGCGCAGCCCGCGCGCCCCGGTCTTGCGTGCGAGCGCCTTGCGCGCGATCGCGCGCAGCGCGAGTTCCCGGATCTCGAGCTCGACGCCCTCCATCCGGAACATCTTCTGGTACTGCTTGATCAGCGCGTTCTTCGGCTCGACGAGGATCTGGATCAGCGCCGCCTCGTCGAGCTCGTCGAGCGTCGCGACCACCGGCAGCCGGCCGACGAATTCCGGAATGAGGCCGAACTTGATCAGGTCCTCGGGCTCGGTCCCGCGCAGCAGCATCGTCGCGCTGCGACGGTCGTCGGGCGAGGCGACCTCGGCACCGAAGCCGATCCCCGTCTTCGCCGTGCGCTGGCGGATGATCTTCTCCAGGCCGTCGAATGCGCCACCGCAGACGAACAGGATGTTGGTCGTGTCGACCTGGACGAACTCCTGGTTCGGATGCTTGCGCCCGCCCTGCGGCGGGACGCTCGCGATGGTCCCTTCGATCAGCTTCAGCAGCGCCTGCTGGACGCCCTCACCGGACACGTCGCGGGTGATCGACGGGTTGTCGCTCTTGCGCGAGATCTTGTCGATCTCGTCGATGTAGACGATCCCGCGCTGCGCCTTCTCGATGTCGTAGTCGCACTTCTGCAGCAGCTTCTGGATGATGTTCTCGACGTCCTCGCCGACGTACCCGGCCTCGGTCAGCGTCGTCGCGTCGGCGATGACGAACGGCACGTCGAGCAGCCGCGCGAGCGTCTGCGCGAGCAGGGTCTTGCCCGAACCCGTGGGGCCGATCAGCAGGATGTTCGACTTGGCGAGTTCGACCTCGTCGTCCTTGGTGCCCGACTCCAGCCGCTTGTAGTGGTTGTAGACGGCGACGGCGAGGATCTTCTTGGCCGGCTCCTGCCCGATCACGTACTGGTCGAGGATCTGGCGGATCTCGTGGGGCGTCGGCAGCTTGTTCTTGTCGCTGCGCGCGGCCTCGCCGCCCGCGCCCTCCTCGCGGATGATGTCGTTGCATAGCTCGATGCACTCGTCGCAGATGAAGACCGACGGGCCGGCGATGAGCTTGCGCACCTCGTGCTGGCTCTTGCCGCAGAAAGAGCAGTAGAGGAGCTTGTCGCCCGAGGAAGGTTTGTCCGCCATCAAGGTGTCCGCAAGTCGTACCTTCGGTCGACTTTACCCGGCAACCGCCCGTTTCTGCAAGACTTTGTCGATGATCCCGTACTCGCGGGCCTGCTCGGCAGTGAGGAAATTGTCACGTTCGGTGTCCCGGG
>DATGDG010000029.1:0-3738 GCA_035311025.1 Casimicrobiaceae bacterium | reverse complement strand
CGATCGCCTGCCGCACACCGGTCATCATGAACGGCAGCGTGTACGGGACCAGGACTTCGCACCACAGCCGCCACTCGCTCGACCGGAACGAGTGCGCCACCTCGACCAGCTCGGGCCGGATGCTGCGGGCGCCCTCGATGGTGTTGTAGAGCACCGGGAACACGGCGAACAGGAACACCACCAGCACCTTCGGGGCGAACCCGAAGCCCATGATCGACAGGATGAACGGGATCAGCGCGACCATCGGCGTCGCGTACAGCATCATGATGTAGTCCTCGAGCGCGACCCGCAGCCAGGCGACGCGTGCGAGGACCATCCCCAGCGGCGCGCCGACGGCGACCGCGACCACGAGGCCCACCGAGTAGAGCTCGAACGAGCTCTCTGCCTGCCGAAGCAGTGTGCCGGTTTCCACGACGCCGGCGAGACTCGACAGCGTCGACGAGAGCGTCGCCCAGAAGGCGTTCGAGCTCACGCGGCCCGCCACCTGCCAGGCGATCGCCCCGAGCACGAGGCTCGCCGCGATCGTCAACCTGCGGGCCCAGGGCCGGTCCGGGATCATCGGGCGCTCATCGTCGATCGATCGCGCCGCCGCAGCACGCTGCAGCGGCGCAGGGTCGGCTTTCTCAGTGCTGGACCAGCTTCATCGCGTCGCGCCAGACCGAGGGATCGGCGATACGGTCGTACGGCGCGGGCTGCTTGTCCGGCTTGATGTTGCCGACGTTCTTCATCACCTTGCCGACGAGCTCGAGGTTCTTCTCGGTCAGGCCGTCGGTGTCGTTCGGCCAGAAGTCCATCGCGAGGTAGGCCTTCAGCGCGCTCTCGGCCTGCTCGATGCTGTGGCCCGTGGGCTTGGCGTCCTGCGCCACCTTCGCCGCGTTGGCGGGGTCGCGCATGAAGCGCTCGGCGTCGATCAACCCTGCCACGGCGCGCACGTAGGCGTCACGGTTCTGGGCGAGCTTGTCCTTGTTGACGACGACCAGCATGTAGTGGTCGAGGGGACGCGAGGTCTTCTGCGTCACCACGGTCTTGATCGGCTTGCCGGTCTGCGCCTCGAGCACCGCCACGTCGTCGATGTGCAGCGCACCGTACTTGATCTGGCCCGCGACCATCGCCGGCGCGACGTTGGAACTCAGCGCCACCTGCTGCACGTCGTCGATCTTCATGTGACAGCCGCCGATCAGCATCGTCTTGAGCGCGATCGAGCGCGCTCCCCCGACGGCGTCGACACCCACCGCCTGCCCCTTGATGGTCTGGCAGCTCGCGTTCGGGTCGGTCGAGCCGATCAGCCAGTCGGGGTGCTCGAGGCCGTAGATCCCAACCAGTTTGACGTCGGAGTTGGAGACCTGGCTCACGACGAGCGGCGACGGGGCCAGCGCCATCGCGATCTCGCCGCTGGCGACGGCGCGCGATGCGGCCGCCCCGGTCTCGAATGCGCGCACGTCGACGTCGACCCCGTGCTTCTTGAAGAAACCCTCCTTGTCGGCGACCATCGCGATCACGCCGGCGAACACCGGCGGAATCCCCGGGACCGCGAAGGTCATCTTCGGCGCCTGCGCGACGGCGGTCGTGGGTCCGAGTGCCAGCGCGGCCAGCAGGCAGGCGGCGGCAATGCCGTTGATCGATACCAAGCTTCTGAAGTTCATGTCTCCTCCTGATCCCGGTGGAAAGTGAAAGCGGCCTATTTCCTGACTTCGTATTCGGCCTCGAGCGCCTCGGCCATCAGCGTGTTCCAGACATGTTCCCGCAACTGCGAGAAGCGCGGCAGGGTCAGCGTCGCGCGGTCGCGTGGTCGCGGCAGATCGACTTCGATCACCTCGTGCACGGTGCTCGGGCGGCCCTTCAGCACGACGATCCGGTCGCCCATCAGCACGGCTTCCTCGATCGAGTGCGTCACGAAGACCATCGTCGTCGGACGCATCTCCCAGATCTTCAGGAGCTCGAACTGGAGGATCTCTCGCGTCTGGGCATCGACTGCGCCGAAAGGCTCGTCCATCAGCAGCACCCGCGGCTCGACGGCGAGCGCGCGGGCGAGGCCGCAGCGCTGCTGCATGCCTCCCGAGATCTGGTACGGGTAATAGTTCTCGAATCTCGTGAGCCCGACGAGCCTGACGCATTCGGCCACTTTCGCCGCGATTGCGTCGGCGCCCTGGCCCGCGAGCTTGAGCCCGTAGGCGACGTTCTGGGCCACGGTCTTCCACGGGAACAGGCCGAAGTGCTGAAACACCATCGCCACACCCTCGCGCGGGCCGCGCACCGGCTCGCCTTCCACCCGCAGTTCCCCCGATGTCAGCGGCAGCAGGCCGTCGATGCAGCGCAGCAGCGTCGTCTTCCCGCAGCCCGACGGCCCGATGATCGCGACGACTTCGCGGTTGCCGATGTCGAGATCGATGTCGCGGAACACCTGGAGCGAGCCGTAGTGCTTGCCCGCCCGCGCGATGCGGATCCGCGGCTGCGCGGCGCCTGCTGCCGTCACCCGTTCGCCCTCCGTTTCAACCGCCGCCCGCACGCGTCTGCCCGGGATCCGCTGCGCCCGCGCGTCAATGCAGACCGTCGGAGACCTCGACGTTCTCCGGCGCGAGTTCGATTCCGGAAGCCTTGGCCTGCTGCAGCAGCAGCGTCGAGAAATCCTGTTCGGTCAGGCCGTTGCCCATCATCGACTGCACGAGGTCGCGGGTGATCGAGGCGAGCGGCATCGGCACCTCGAAGCGCCGTCCCGCATCGAGCCCGAGGTCGAGGTCCTTGCGCAGCAGGTATGGGGTGAAAGTCACCTTGAAATCGAGGTTCACGTACGCAGGCGTCTTGTAGCGCGTGAACGTCGAGCCCATCACCGACTGGTTCATGAAGTCGAGGAACGCGTGTCGCGGCACCCCGGCTTTCTGCGCGAGGATCGTGATCTCCGCGAGCGACTGCGTCACCACGCCCAGGAAGACGTTGTGGCAGATCTTCACGATGCGTGCGAGCTCGCCTTCGCCGACGTAGCTCGCGGCCGGCCCGATCAGCTTCAGGAACGGCATCACCTCGTCGAAGACCGGTTTCGGTCCCGAGCAGACGAACGACAGCTTGCCCGCCTTGATCACCTTGGCATTGCCGCTGACGGGCGCCGCGAGGTACCGCGCCCCGAAACCGGCGAGAATCTCGCGCAGCTCGGCGGACCCCTCGAGCGAGATCGACGAGCACTCGACGACGATCGGGGGCGCGCCACCGCCGGCCGTCGCCTTCGAGTAGACACCTTGCGGGCCCGCGATCACCTCCTTGACGTCGGCGTACGTCGCGACCATGCAGAACAGGATGTCGGACCCCGCGAGATCGGTCAGGTGGTCGGCGATCTTCGCCCCGTCCTTCGCCAGCGGTTGCGCCTTCGAACGCGTGCGGTTCCACACGGTGATGTCGCAGCCGCCCCGCGCGAGGCGCTGCGCCATCTCGAACCCCATGCGTCCGGCACCGATCCAGCCGATCTTCGGTTTCCTGCTGCTCATGCTTGCTTCCTTGAAGGAATGGATGCGGCTCGGGACGGGGTCAGTACGGATTGGCGATCGGCAGCTCTTCGGCCGGATAGAGCGAGATGATTCTGGCACCGTCCGGCGTGAGGATCACCTCCTCCTCGATCCGCGCAGCCGAGATGCCGTCGGTTGCCGGGCAATAGGTTTCCACCGCGAACACCATGCCGGCCTTGAGCTCGATCGGGTCGGTGAACGAGTTGAGGCGGCTGATCAGCGGCCGTTCGTGCAGTCCGAGCCC
>DATGDG010000028.1:0-2666 GCA_035311025.1 Casimicrobiaceae bacterium | reverse complement strand
GGTTGCCGGGATCGCCGCGCCGATCGACGGTGTGACCGTGTCGATCGGCGACGAGGGGGCGTTGCGGCGGGATGCGATGCGCGCCCGCGGACTGGGGTTCGCCGGCAAGCTGTGCGTACATCCGCGGCAGGTCGACGTCGTCAACGCCTGCTTCCTGCCGACCGCCGTGGAGATCGCCTGGGCGCGACGCATCGTCGACGGTCATGCACGAGCGGGCGGCGGTGTTGCGATGATCGACGGCGGCATGATCGACCGTCCGATGCTGCTGAAGGCGCGGGCAATCGTCGCGGAAGCCGACGGGACGCATTGAGCCGGCATCTTCGCGGCTGCACTGCGCGAGGGCAGAGCGCCGGCCCCCTCGCGCGCCCGACGCCGAAATCAGGGGCGCCAGAGTGCGACGGTCGCGACGTAGTCGGCGGGGACCGCGGCCGAGCGCAGCATCCAGCGCGGTGGCTCGTAGGGAGCAGGGCCGGCGCAAAGCCGCGGGTGGTCGTCGAGCGCGACGTCGAGGCAACCGAACGGCGCCGACAGCGCGTCGCCGGTGGCCTTGCTCATCGCTTCCTTGCAAGTCCACAGGCGCAGCACGCGCCTGCGCGCCGAATCAGCGTCGAGACCGGCGAGCGCCCGGCGTTCGGCCTCGGTGAGGAATTTCCGCGCGATCCCGGGCACATTGATCGTGCGGTCCAAACGCTCGACGTCGACCCCGATGCGCAGTCCTCGTGTTGCTCCGATCAATGCGACTGCGTCGGTATGCGAGACGTTGAAGTCGAGCCCGGAAGCGATGCCGAGCTGCGG
This sequence comes from Casimicrobiaceae bacterium, assembly GCA_035311025.1. Taxonomy (GTDB): domain Bacteria; phylum Pseudomonadota; class Gammaproteobacteria; order Burkholderiales; family Casimicrobiaceae; genus VBCG01. Next base: position 1,871 of record DATGDG010000028.1, on the reverse strand, counting down.
CCTACCGCGGTCGCCGCGCACGATCGGCACGTCCTTCGGGGCCATCGCGAGCAACGACCCGAGGATGCCGCGCAGCGACGCGCGCCCGACGACGTAGTGCTCGCGCAGTGCCGTCGAGCCGAAGCGGTCGGCCCGCGCGATCTCGGCTGCCGAGAGCCAGCCTTCGAGCAGCTCCATGCGGGCGGGCGGAGCCGCAAGTGCGCACCACCACAGACCGACGCCGGCCTCGGGCGCCGGCAGCGGCACGGCGGCAGTTTCGCGGTCGTCCGAATTGCCCGCCACGGGGTTCTCCACTAAGCTCGAACTAGAATATCGTGTGCAAGGTCGCGCCCGCTGCAGTGCGGGCGCGGTCGTATCGGCATGCCGAAAACCCCATGCGACGCATACTGAAGTTTCTCACGCGCCTGCCGCTTCCGCTGCTCTATGCGCTGGGAAGCTTCGCCTATTTCGTGACCTTCCACGTGCTGCGCTGGCATCGCGAGCTCGCGGCTCGCAACCTCGCCAGTTCCTTTCCCGAGAAGTCCGACGCGGAGCGCGCGCAGATCCTGCGCCAGTCCTACATCAACCTCGGCCAGACGCTGGCGGAGACGTTCTGGGGGTTCGGGGCCAGCGCCGAGGAACTCACCACGCGAGTGACCATCGAGAACCGCGACCTGATCGAGCGCTTCGTCGCGGAGCGCCGACCGGTGCTGCTGATGGCGGCCCACGTCTGCAACTGGGAATGGCTGCTGCCGGCCGCAGGTGCGCAGTTCTCGATTCCGATCGATGCAGTGTACAAGCCGCTGCGCGTTGCGAGTCTCGACGAATTCATCCGCAGCACGCGCAGCCGGTTCGGCGGGAAGCCGATCCCGATCGAGTCGTTCCTGTTCGAGTTGATGCGACGCGCAGGCGAGCCGCGCGCGTACGCGATGGTTGCCGACCAGACCCCGCCGCGCAACATGGACAAGCACTGGACGCGGTTCCTCAACCGGGACACGGCGTTCTTCGTCGGTGCCGACAAGATCGCCAAGTTTCTCGATGCGCCGGTGCTCTACGTGGCGATGCGGCGCGTGGGCAAGGGTCACTACGTCGTGCGTCTGCACGTGCTGTCGGAGCCGCCGTACGAGCATGGCGACGACCTCCAGATCGTCGAGCGTTACGCGCGCCAGCTGGAGGCGGAGATCAGGGCGAGCCCCCCGGACTGGCTGTGGGTCCACAACAAGTGGAAATACCCGAAGCCGGTCGACGGACCGTCGGCTGCGTGATTTCCGCAATCATGTGCGATCGGATGTGCCGCGGGTGTTGCAATCCGTCCGCCGAGTCCCTATAATTCCGCCTCTCTGCTGCAACGCCTCCCGACGCAAGTGCTCGACAAGGGGGACGGTCGCTCCAAACGTTTCGAATGGAGCGGCGAACGGTGCGACAAAGTGCGCGGTTCTGCAGCCTGCTCTTTAACAATTAGCAATCGATAGGTGTGGGTGCTGGAGCGAGGGCTCTGGTGTCTGCGGGTTTGGGCGCGCGAGTGCCTGGGTCAGGCGGGTACTGGGGATTCCAAAGCTAGAGTACTCACACGACGCTAGTGCGGTGGGTGGCTGCGCGCTGCTTGGCAACAAGCGGGGTGGGGTGCCTGCTGCAGGCTGTCTGTCTCTGTCAAGGGGGCGGACGGCGAGAGTCAAGTGAGTTGGAACTTTGTATAGAGATCGAACTGAAGAGTTTGATCCTGGCTCAGATTGAACGCTGGCGGCATGCTTTACACATGCAAGTCGAACGGGGTGAGGGGGCAACCTCTCATTCAGTGGCGAACGGGTGAGTAATGCATCGGAACGTGTCCCGTAGTGGGGGATAACGCCGCGAAAGCGGCGCTAATACCGCATATGCTCTACGGAGGAAAG
>DATGDG010000027.1:0-7641 GCA_035311025.1 Casimicrobiaceae bacterium | reverse complement strand
GGGCCGCATGCAGCGCATCAGGACGGCTGGCATTTCCGCTGGAACGCGCAGGTATTCGCCGCGCAGGGCTATGTCGTGCCGCAAGTGAACTACCACGGCTCGGCGGGCTTCGGGCAGCGGTTTCTCGAAACGATCACCAAGCGCTACGGCGAAAAGGAATTCGCCGACATCGAGGCTGCGACGGACTTTCTGCTGCGACAGCGTTACATCGACCGGACGCGGCTCACGGCGACCGGCGGCAGCTACGGCGGCTACATGGTCGCGTTCATGAACGGCCACACGAACCGCTATCGAGCCTATGTCTGCCACGCCGGCTGCTACGACTGGGTCAGCATGATGGCGACCGACGGCTACCGCTTCTTCGCCAAGGAACTCGGCGCGTTCCACTGGGACGACGAGCCTCGGGTGATGCGCCAGTCGCCGCACCATTACGTCGGGAGCGCGAAGACGCCGACGCTGGTGATCCACGGCGAGCTCGACTACCGTGTGCCGGCGACCCAGGGGCTGCAGTACTACAACTCGCTGAAGGCCAGGGGCGTCGCCGCGCGCCTCGTCTATTTCCCCGATGAGAATCACTGGATCCTGAAGCCGCAGAACTCGCGGCTGTGGTACCGCGAGTTCTTCGCGTGGCTCGCCGCGCATGGCGGCGCCTCGCGCCGGGCGCCGCGACGTCAGCAACGGCGCTAGCAGCCAGCGGGTCCGGCGGTCAGCCCGGCGACGTGCCGCTGCGCCGCGCGACCGTCTCGCGCTGCTGCTGGCAGGCGACGCAGCGTGTCGCGGTCGGATATGCGTAGAGCCGGGCGTGGGGGATCGGTTTGCCGCAGTCGATGCACTCGCCGTAACTGCCGTCGGCGAGGCGCGAGAGCGCGCGTTCGACCTCGGTCAGCTCGGCCAGGTCGTGCGACACCAGCGCGATGTCCTGGGCGGCCATCGCGTCGGCGGCGGCCCAGTCGTCGGTGTCCTCCATCCGGTTGCGCAGGCCGACCAGATGGGGGTCTTCCTGGGTCCTGAGCTTGGCGGCGACGTCGGCGCGCAGCTTGCGCTGGCGCTCGCGCAGCCTTGCGCCCAGTTCGTCGCGCTGGGCCGCAGTGAGGGGCGTTGCCGGGTCGGGTCGGTTCATGGCCGGCCATTATCGGCCAGTTCCCTCCTGCGCGCATCGGCTGCGCGAGGGCATGGGCCAGGCGCAGGCTCCGGCGGGCGCGCGTTCCGCACGGTCAGCGAATGCGGTGCGCCGTGTATTCCTCCTCGATGTTGTCGCGGAAATAGCTCCACGGCGACGAAGCGCCGGAGAACCTTCGCCAGACTTCGCCGGGAACGCCGCTGAATTCGAGCGTCCCCGACGTCAGTTCGACGACGAGCTTGCGATTTCGCTCGTCGTAACCGGCAGCGCGCAGGCTGCCACCGCTCATCCGTTTCATCTCCATCGGGACTCCTTCGCCGTGGTTCAGGTGCCGTCCTGCGTCGAATGCTACGATGCGCGGCTTCGTCGCCGACCTCGCAGCCATCGATGCCATCCGGATTCTCGCGCGTCCTGGCGCTTCCTGTCCTGCTCGTCGCGCTCGTCGCCGTACCGCTCGCCACGCTCGTCCCCCGGTCCGCGGACGCGGCCGACCCGGCCAAGACGCTGCACATCGCATTTCCAGGTGCGGAGACGAGCTTCGACCCTGCATTCGCTTCGGACGCGGCCTCCGACAGCATCATCGAGAACGTCTTCGACACGATGCTGGACTACGACTACCTCGCCCGTCCGGTCACGCTGGTTCCTCGCGCGCTCGAGGCGATGCCCGTCGTCGAGGACGGCGGCAGGACCTACGTCTGCAGGGTGCGCAAAGGCATTTATTTCACGCCCGATCCGGCGTTCAAGGGCAGGCGCCGCGAGCTGACCGCCGCGGATTTCGCCTACGGCATCGAGCGGATCCTCGATCCCGCCGTCAAGTCGCCGTGGTTGTGGCTGTTCGAAGGCAAGATCGTCGGCGGCGACGAGGCCCGCGCCCGCGCGCTGAAGACCGGGCATTTCGATTACGACGCGCCGATCGCGGGTCTCGAGGTCGTCGACAGCTACACGCTGCGCATCCGCCTCACGAGCCCCGACCTGCGCTTCGCCTACGCACTGGCCGTGCCGAATGTGGCCGCGCAGGCGCGCGAGGTGGTCGAAGCCTACGGCAACGACATCGGTGCGCACCCGGTGGGCACCGGGCCGTACATCCTCGGGGCCTACCAGCGCAGCACGAAGATCGAGCTGGTCGCCAATCCCGGCTTTCGCGAGACCGACTACGCGCCGGCCGGCCCGATCCCCCCGGCATCGCGGCCGATCGCCGCCGCGCTCAAGGGCAAGCGCCTTCCGCTGGCGGGTCGCATCGAGATCAGCATCGTCGAGGAGGGCCAGGGGCGCTGGCTCGCCTTTCTCAAGGGCGAGATCGACATCCTCGACAACATTCCCGTCGATTTCATCGATCAGGCGCTCGACGACGGCAAGTTGAAGCCCGCGCTTGCCGCGCGTGGCATCGTCCACGATGTCCTGATCCGGCCGAACACCTACTGGACCTATTTCAACATGAAGGATCCCGTCGTCGGCGGTTACACCCCGGCGAAGATCGCACTGCGCCGCGCGATCGCGATGGGGTACGACGTCGGTTCGCTGATCCGCGTGCTGCTGAAGGGGCGAGCGATCCCGGCGAACGGACCGATTCCCCCCGACATCGCCGGCTACGATCCGAAGCTGAAGACGCAGGCACAGATCTACGACCCCGCTGCTGCAAGGGCGCTGCTCGACCGCTTCGGCTACAAGGACGTCGACGGCGACGGTTACCGCGAGATGCCCGATGGCAAGCCGTTGACCATCGTGCGTTGGTCGACGCCGGGCTCGGCGGCGCGCCAGGGCGACGAGCTGTGGAAGCGGAACATGGACGCGATCGGCATCCGGATGGTGTTCCGCCAGGATCGCCTGGCCGAGCTGCGCAAGATGGCGCGGTTGGGCAAGATCCAGACGCGCGGCGACGGCTGGAATGCGGACTATCCCGACGCCGAGAATTTCATGCAGCTGCTCTACGGACCCAATGCGGCGCAGGAGAACAACGCGCAGTTCGACCTGCCCGAGTTCAACCGCCTGTTCGAAGAGGCGCGCAGCCTTCCCGATTCACCGCAGCGCACGAAGCTGTTCGACCGGATGACCCAGATCGCGATCGCGTATGCGCCGTGGCGACTGACCTACCACCTGATTGCCGACAGCCTGCGCCAGCCATGGATCGGCAATTTCGTGCCGCACCCGATTCGCGAGGAATCCTGGGAATACCTCGACGTCGATCCCGCGATGCGCGCGAAGCGTCGCTGACTCCGGTCCAACAAGTCTGCGCCTGGCCTACTTGGCCTTCGGAATCTCGTAAGGCTTGCAGGCGAGCCGCATCGCCGACTGGTTGCGCAGCAGCTCGGCATCGAGTCCCTTGCCGCGCAGCTCCATCGAGCCGTTCATGTAGCGGAATCCCGAACCTGCGGGCACCTGGTAGAGGATGACGCGCGACTCGTCGGGCATCAGGATCCTCGCCTCGCCTTCGGCGAACCGGATCACGTAGCGCTCGGTCCCGTGCCGGCAGTCGATCGTCTGCTTCGCCTCCTCGATCTCCCTTGCCGTGGGACCGGTCTGGCAGGCACAGAGCGCGAGCGCGGCGAGGGCGACGCAGACGCGAAAGGGTCGCAGGAACATGCGCGGACTCCGGGAACAAAGGACGGTGGATCGAGGATAACACCCTGACCGGCGGTCACGCGCGCGCGCGGACCCTCGTGACCGGCGGACGGAAGCGGACGCTCTCCGGGTAGGACAGCACCTCGGTCTGCCGACCCTCGCGGATCGGCTGCTGGGTCCGCTGCCACCATCCCGGGCCGAGCAGGTCGGCGTGGAACGCCAGGAAAGCTTCGCGCACCCTCGGGTCGGTCAGCAGGAACGTCGCGAACTCCTCGGGGAAGACGTCGTGCGGGCCCACCGGATACCAGACCTCGCCCGACATCTCGTCGAACCCGGGCGGAGGCGGCGGGATGCTGCGGAACCTGCAGTCGGTCAGGTACTCGATCTCGTCGTAATCGTAGAACACGATGCGGCCATAGCGCGTGAGGCCGAAGTTCTTGAACAGCAGGTCGCCCGCGAAGATGTTGACCGCCGCGAGTTCTCTGATCGCATTGCCGTAGTCGCGGATCGCGCGCATCCGCTCGCCGTCGTCGGCGGTGGCGAGGAACAGGTTGAGCGGCGCCAGGCGGCGCTCGATGTAGACGTGCCGGATCACGACGTGATCGCCGTCGCGCTCGATCTGCGACGGCGCGGCTTCCTCGAGCTCGGCGATCAGCTCCGGCGTGAAGCGGTCGAGGGGGAAGGCGACGTCCGAATACTCGAGGATGTCGGTCATCCGGCCGGCGCGGTCGTGGTGCTTGACCAGCGCGTATTTCTGCTTGACGCGCGCCCGGTCGGTGTCCTTGGAGGCGGCGATGTGATCGCGGATCACCTTGAACACGTAGGGGTACGACGGCAGCGTGAACACCGTCATCACCAGTCCCGGGATGCCGGGCGCCACGACCAGCCGGTCGGTCGAGTGCTTCAGATGGTGCAGGAAATCCCGGTAGAACAGCGTCTTGCCGTGCTTCTGCAGCCCGATCATCGTGTACAGCTCGGCGGAAGTCTTGTCCGGCAGCATCGAGCGCAGGAACGCGACGTAGGCCGACGGGACTTCCATGTCGACCAGGAAATACGCGCGGTTGGCCGAGTACAGCAATGCCAGTTCGGCGGGATCGGTGAGCACGGCGTCGACGTAGAGCAGGGAGTCCGGGCCGTGCTTGATCGCGACGACGAACGGCCAGGTGTGGACGCCGTTGACCACGCGCCCCACCGCGTAGGCCGTCTGGTTCCTGAACAGCAGGTTCGACAGGACCTGGACCTGGAAATTGGCGTCGACGACGAACGGCCGCGGCAGCCGGCGGCGCATCGCGGACAGCGCGTGGATCAGGTCGAGGCGGAAATCCGCGAAAGGGGTCGACAGTCCCAGATCGAGCACCAGGTCGATCAGCGCGTTGCGCAGTCCCTGCTGCCGCGGGTAGTAGCTGCGGTACGACGGAGTATCGGCGTCGAGGTACTCGGTCGACGCTGCCGGGCGCACGAACATGCAGCGGTTGTGGAAATACATCCGGTGCAGCAGCTTCGACGAGACGGTGTTGAAGAACGTCTCGGCGCACTCGGGCTGCCGATGATCGACCAGCAAGCCGATGAACTGGCGCTTCACCCGCGCCCAGAAATCGTCGTCGGCGCCGCTGTCGCGACGCCGGAAGCGGAATCCGCGCTCGATCCGCTCGACGGTCTCGGCGACGCGTCGATCGTAGAAATCGATGCGGTCGCGTCCGACGTGACCGATCGCGAGCCAGTTCGCGGATTCGAAATGGCGCTTGGCTGCGCGCGCGCATTCGCGGAACAGCGCGTAGTGGCGGTTGAAGCCTTCGAGGACGACCTCGGCGATCTGCCCGGGCGACGCGTCGGCGACGGCCACGCCAGGGCTGTCGTCGACAGTTCGGTCGGACGCGTCGGTCATCGCTGCCGTGTCGTGCCGGATGCGATGCACGCTGATCGCTGCATCGCCGGCGCCGCGCGCAGTCCCGGTGCGGGGGAGGGCGTCAGTCCTCCTTCGCCTTCTGCATCGTTTCGTTGTACTCCTTGACGCTGTTGTTGTACTCGACCACCGCGGCATTGGCGGCGTCGACGTGCGGCTTCGCAAGCGCCTGCTGGTCCTCGACGAACTTCCGGAGACAGTTCGTGTATTCGACGAACTCCCTCTGCCAGGCCTTGAGCCTCATCTCGCTCGCGAGCTTGCCCGGGAACTCCTCCGGATGGACGCAGGCGTGCTTCGGTGCCGGGGCGGCAGCCGCGGCGGCTGCGGGCGCGGCAGGGGCGGCCGGTTGCTGGGCAAGAGCCGCGCACGAAGCGCCGAGACTGACGGCAACGGTCAGGCAGATGCGGATGGTGCGGGCGGTCATGGACGGCCTCCTCGATGCGATGGGCCGCATTCTACCCGCCCCGCGAATCCCCTGCCGCCCGCGCGCAGCTGCGCGCCGCCGCGGTCCCGGTCCGGCGTGACCCGGACCGCCGCGCCGATGGCCAGGATCAGCCGACCGGTCGCTTCACCAGCGGACAGTGCAACCAGTGGATCTCGGTGTAGCTGCGCTCGCCAGCTCGGTCGATCTGCGCCATGCGTTGGGTGTCGCAGACGTATTGGTTGTCGCCCTCGCTTCGGGTCATTGCAACCGGCGCACATCCGGAGCCGAGAATTCCCGCGGCCAGGGTGGAAAGCAGCAGCAGTGTCCTCATGGCATGCCCTCCTTGCGGGACCATCATAGACAGCCGCTGCGCGGATCGCAAGGGCGGCGCGGGCGACCGTGCCGTCGCGGGCAGGCTAGGGCGAACGCGACGCGAAGGTGTTGCAGTCCCGCAGATCGCCGGAGTGCAGCCCGGTCCTGAACCACTGCACCCGCTGCGCCGCCGAGCCGTGGGTGAACGAATCGGGGGCCACGTAACCCTGGGTCATCTTCTGGATGCGGTCGTCGCCGACCGCGGCAGCCGCCTGCAGGCCGCCGTCGACGTCGCCGGTGTCGATGAGCCCCCGCTGTTCGGCGAAGAATGCCCACACGCCCGCGTAGCAATCCGCCTGCAGCTCGAGGCGCACCGAAAGGGCGTTGGCGCTGCGCTGGTCGCTGCGCTGCACCTGCGCGTCGAACTGGCGCATCGTGCCAAGGAGGTTCTGGACGTGGTGACCGACCTCGTGCGCGATCACGTAGGCCTGGGCGAAGTCGCCCGGAGCCCCGAAGCGCGTGTGCAGCTCGCTGAAGAACGTCGTATCCAGATACACCTCGCGATCCGCCGGACAGTAGAACGGGCCGACGGCGGCTTGCGCGCGTCCGCAGGCCGACTGGGTCGACCCGCGGAACAGCACGAGCTTCGGCGGCTCGTAGCGCGAGCCCATCGCCTTGAAGACCGCAGCCCACACGTCCTCGGTGTCGCCCAGGACGCGCGCGGAAAAGTCCTTGTTCTTCTCGCTCTGCGACAGCGCCGCCTGTGGTGCCCCATGGGTGCCGGCGCCGTACTGCGGTCCGTAGCCGGGCGCCGGCGCCGACTGCGAGGCGGGCGGCCCGCCGCCTCCGCCGCCCAGCAGGCCGAGCATTTCGATCGGATTGATGCCGAGCAGCCAGCCGACGATGACGATCGCGATCAGCGCACCGCCGCCGATGCGCATGCCGCCGAACGGGAGACCGCCACCGCCGCCACCCGACCCTTCCGGCATGCCGCCGGTCCGGTCCTCGACGTTGTCGCTGCGCCTGAAATCACCCCATCGCATCGCAATCTCCCCCGGCCCGGCGCGGCGCGACGGACCGGCCGCCGGAGCTCAGGGCTTCAGGCAACGATAGAGGAACGGCAGGCTGACGTCCATCCGGTAGTCGATCGACGAATGCGTGTCGTCGAATTCCTCGTAGACGTGGGGGATTCCGTGCTGCGCCAGGCGCTTGGACAGCACGCGCGCGCCGTAATGCAGGTAGTACTGGTCGCGCCAGCCGCAGTCGACGTAGACGCCGCGCAGCGACCGGAGATTGTCCCGGTGCGCGGCGACCATGTTGACG
>DATGDG010000026.1:0-2272 GCA_035311025.1 Casimicrobiaceae bacterium | reverse complement strand
ATCACCTCGGGCGGATTCTCCGACTCGCCTGCGGGTCGCTACCTGACGACCTTGAAGCGAAGGTTCAAGGGAGCGGTCGTCGCCGACCTGCTCTGCTATCTGCGGCTCCACGCGGAGCTCGCACTTCGCGCCAAAGGCATCCTGATGATGCGCGAGAACGGATTCGAGGCGACCGTCGACGAATCGACCCGATCCAGCCTCGAGGAGATGCGCTACCTCGAGCGCAGCATCGGCAAGACGGGTCGCCTCGCCCTGAATCCCCTGCTGCGCGGGGGCAGCCGGGAAATCTGGCAGCTCCGGATGCTGGAGAACGAGTTGGCGTCGTCGGAGGGGAAGGCCGCTTCGGGGGCCGCAGAATAGGGGGGACCCGATCGCCCCGGCGCGGTGAATTGCGCATAATCCGATCCGGTGCGGCGTCGCGCCGCCTGAATCCTCCTGCGCATTCGCATTGACGACCGAGCCTGCCGATACCTCCCGCGCCGCGAGCCCGCCGATGAGCGAGTTCGCCGAGCGCGCGTTGGCCCGTGCCGCGGGGAGCCCTGCGCTGGAGGGCAATGCGGTGCGGCTGCTGCGCGACGCCGCCGAGAATTACCCGGCATGGAAGAAGGCGATCGCTCGGGCGCAGCAGTCGATCCTGTTCGAGTGCTACATCGTCGAGGACGACTCGGTCGGGCGCGAGTTCGCGACGCTGCTCGCCGAGCGCGCACGTGCCGGTGTCAACGTGTCGATCATCATCGACTGGCTCGGCTCGGGCTGGGCACTGTCGCTGTGGCGCGAAGCGCGCGAAGCCGGCGCGGACGTGCGGGTGTTCAATCCTCCGCATCTGGCGAGTCCGCTGGGCTGGCTGTCGCGCGATCACCGCAAGACGATCGTCGTCGACGGCGAAGTCGCCTTCGTCAGCGGGCTTGGCATCAGCGAGCGATGGCTGGGCGATCCACGGCGCAGGCTCGACCCCTGGCGCGACACCGGAATCGAGATCCGCGGCCCCGCGATCAATGCGCTGGAGCGTGCCTTCGCCCAGGTCTTCGCCACCTGCGGTCCGCCGCTCGACGCATCGCTGCTGACGCCGCTGGCGACGATTCCGGCGGCAGGCGACATGCATCTGCACGTGGTGGCCAACGAGCCCGACCTCGCGCTCACGTTCCGGCTGGATCTCGTCATCGCGTCGATCGCGCGGCGCGAGCTGTGGCTGACCGACGCCTACTTCGTGGCGACGTCGCCTTACGTCCAAGCGCTGCGCGCCGCGGCCCGCGACGGCGTCGACGTGCGCCTGCTCGTTCCAGGCGCGAGCGACATCCCGGCCCTGTCGCCGCTTTCCCGCGCGCAATACCGGCCCCTGCTCGAAGCGGGCGTGCGGGTGTTCGAATGGACCGGAACGATGCTGCACGCCAAGACCGCGGTCGCCGATGGTCGCTGGTCGCGCGTGGGATCGACCAACCTCAACCTCGCAAGCTGGATGTCGAACTACGAACTCGACGTCGCGATCGAGGACGCGGGATTTGCGGCGCAGATGGCCGATCAGTATGAGGCGGACCTCGAGCGCGCGACCGAGATCGTGCTGACGCGCCGCAATCGCGTTCGGCCGGCCGCCGTGGCGAGCGGTGCGGTGACCGCGCGCGAGTTGCGGCAGGGACGGCGCCGGGCCCGTTCGGGCAGCGCCGGGCGCGCCGCGGCCGGGGCGGTGAGCGTCGGCAGCGCGCTGGGCGCCGCGCTGACCGACCGGCGCGCGCTCGGGCCGGCGGAAGCAGGGCTGTTGTTCCTGATGGCGGTGATCGCGATCGGCATCGGCATCGTCGCTGCGATGTGGCCCCGCGTTCTCGCCTGGCCGCTTGCAGTGCTCGCGATATGGTCGGGCGTCGCATGGGCCGGCAAGGGCATCGCCCTGCGCAGGGGACGCGTGACGGGTCCGCCGGACGAGCGCATGCCGCTCGACGGCGCCACGGACGCCGACGGACCGGTGCAGGAATAGCCGAACCGGGACCCGGCCGGGGTCGATAATCGACCCCGGCACCTACCGAACCCCGAAGCATTCGAATGACAGGCAGCAAGACACGTTTTCCCGCCCCGTCAGCGCCGCGTATTATTGACGTCCACCCGTTGCGGGCGCGAAGCTCGAGCTGCGCGCCCTCGGGTTCTGACTGCACGATGCAGCCTCCCAATTACACCGCCGCTCCGTTGGAGGATTCATGACCACCGCTGTCGCTTCGCCGTCTGTCGCCGTTCGCAATGTCCCGCCGTTTCGCGCCGACCACGTCGGCAGCTTCCTGCGTCC
>DATGDG010000025.1:0-8989 GCA_035311025.1 Casimicrobiaceae bacterium | reverse complement strand
GGCGATCCGGCCGGACTCGAACGCCTTTCCCTGCGGCGCTGGTCGCAGCGCAAGCACGCGGCGGCACGGGGCAGCGGTGGGACATCCGTGGCGCGGCAACCGGTGCCCGCAGCGGGGCCTTCAGTCGTGGCGACGCGAGTGGCCGACACGCCAGCGGCCGGGATCGAGCCACCTGCGCCCGATACGCCGGTGCGCGCCGATGCCGGGGTGCCAGCCGGTCCGGTGGCTGCGGACGCCCAGGGCGAAGGATCGCCGATCGCGTTGCGAGCCGAACCAGCTGCGAGCGCCGATGCTTCGCCTGGCGACGCCGTTCCGCTGCCGCCGATCGAGTCGCTGACCGCCGAGTCCAACTTCGCGGCGTTCATGCGACCCGGCGTCGACGAGGCGATCAGGCGCGGCGCACTGAAGAAGCTCTTCGGCGACCCGCGTTTCAACGTGATGGACGGCCTCGACATCTACATCGACGATTACACGCGATCGGACCCGGTCGATCCCTCGCTGGCCCGCGAACTGCTTTCCCGCGTGACGTTCGATGGAGGGTTGCAGCCTTCCGCCGTGCCCGATGGCGTCGCTTCGCGCGACGTCGCGGCATTGCCGGTCGGCGACGCGGCGTCGGACGCTTCGAGCGCCGACGCGGAGCAAGCTGTACCGCAAGCGCCGGCCGGCGATGCCGCGGATGCGCCGAAGTCGACACCTGAATCGCGATGAGCGCCGCGGACAAGACCCTGCTGGTCTGCACGTGCAATGCGACGATGCCGCTCGACCGCGATGCGCTCGCGCGGGGCCTCGGGATCCCCTCGCTGCACCTGCACCGAACCCTGTGCCAGAAAGAGCTCGATCGCTTCGCGGTCGATGCGGTCGGCGACGTCGTCGTCGCCTGCACCCAGGAAGCGAGGCTGTTTCGCCAGGTCGCGGAGGAGAGCGGCAAGGCGCGAACGATCCGCTTCGTCAACATCCGCGAAAGCGCCGGATGGTCGTCGGAGGCGCGCGCCGCGACGCCGAAGATCGTCGCCTTGCTCGAGGCGGCGGCGCTGCCCGAGCCCGAGCCGGTTCCCAGCGTCGCGTACAGCTCCGGGGGCCAGGCGCTGATCGTCGGGCCGGCCGATGCCGCACTGTACTGGGCGGACGCGCTGGCCGGGCAACTCGCCGTCACCGTGCTGATGACCGGCCGCACCGCGGCCACCGCGCTGCGCGGCGAGCGGCGCTATCCGGTCCATTCGGGCAAGCTCGTCGCCCTGACCGGATGGCTGGGAGCGTTCGAAGCCGAGTGGGCACTGGAGAATCCGATCGACCTCGACCTGTGCACGCGCTGCGGCGCGTGCCAGCGCGCATGCCCCGAGCATGCGATCGGCCCGGACTTCCAGGTCGACCTCGATCACTGCCGCGCGCATCGGGATTGCGTCGCGGCCTGCGGCGCGGTCGCGGCGATCGATTTCGCGCGGCGGGACGGCGCGCGACGCGAGCGCTTCGACCTCGTACTCGACCTGGGGCGGGTCCCGGCTTTCAGGCAGCATCAGCCCCCCCAGGGCTATTTCGCCCCGGGGGCCGATCCGCTGCTGCAGGCGCGCGCGGTGGCGGAGCTCGCGGTGATGACCGGCGAATTCGAGAAACCGAAATACTTCGCCTACAAGCCCTCGATCTGCGCGCACAGCCGCGCGCGCAAGCAGGGTTGCACGCGTTGCATCGACGTGTGCTCGACACTCGCCATTCGTCCGGACGGCGATCGCGTCGCCGTCGAGCCCCATCTGTGCATGGGCTGCGGCGGCTGTGCGACCGTCTGCCCGTCGGGGGCGATGGCCTACGCCTACCCGTCCGCGTCCGACCTCGGGGCTCGAATGCGGACGCTGCTGCAGACCTACGATCGGGCCGGCGGACGCGATGCCTGCCTGCTGCTGCACGCGGCGGACGGTGCCGGCGCGATCGAAGCCCTCGCGCGCGATGGGCGCGGACTTCCCGCGCGCGTCATTCCGCTCGAGGTCGAGCACATCGCGTCGGTGGGGATCGACCTGTGGCTTGCGGCGCTCGCCTGGGGTGCGTCGCAGATTGCCGTGCTGGTGACGGGAAGCGAGGCACCGCAGTACCTCGAGGCGCTGGCTTTCCAGATGAGGATTGCGCAGACGATCGCGAACGCGCAGGGCTACCAGGGCGAGCATTTCCGGCTGATGGGTGCCGACGCGAATGCGACAGGCGCCCACGCCGCCGTCGCTGGCGGCACGGAAGCCGCAATGTGGGACTGGCCCGTGGCGCTTGGCCCGCGCATTGCGGCCACCTTCGCGGCGACCGGTGAAAAGCGGCGCACGCTCGCGCTGGCATTCGAGCATCTGGCGGCGCACGCGCCGGTTCCGCAGGCGACGATCACCCTGCCGGCCGGCGCGCCCTTCGGGACGCTGGACCTCGACCGTGACGCCTGCACGATGTGCCTCGCCTGCGTCGGCGTCTGTCCGGTGGGCGCGCTGCTCGATCACCCGGAGGCGCCCACGCTGCGGTTCATCGAAAGCAACTGCGTCCAGTGTGGTCTTTGTGCGGTGACCTGTCCCGAGGACGCGATCCGCCTGGTCCCGCGACTCGACCTGTCGCCGGAAGCGAGAGCGCCGCGCGTGATCAACGAGGCTGCCGTGCACGCGTGCATACGCTGCGGCAAGCCGATGGGCACGCAGAAGATGATGCACGCGATGACCGAGCGGCTGCGCAATCACCCGATGTTCGCGGGCGAGGAGCGGCTGCGACGCCTGCAGATGTGCGCCGACTGTCGGGTCATCGACCTGATGTCCGACGAGCGCAGCGCGGGCGTCCGGGACCTGTGATGCCGGCACCCGTCGCCATCGCACAGCCGATCGCTTCCGAGGACCAGGCCCGAAGCGACGTCTACGCGCTGCTCGCGCGGCTGTTCGCCGATGGACCCGACGCCACGCTGCTCGCCGCGATTGCCCGCGCCGAGCGCATGGACGCCGCGCATGCGGCGATCGGGGAGAAGTGGAACAGGCTGGTCGATGCAAGTTCGGTGATGGACCCGGACGCCGCACAGCAGGAATACACCGACCTCTTCATCGGTGTAGGCAAATCCGAAGTGAACCTTCACGCCTCGTTCTGGCTCTCAGGATTCATGATGGAACGACCGCTGGCGAGCCTGCGGTCGCAGCTATCGGAACTCGGGATTGCACGACACGACCAGGTCGCGATGCTCGAGGATCACCTGTCGGCACTCTGCGAAACGATGCGGTTGCTGATCGCGGGGGACGCCGAGCGCGTGCCCGCCGCCCTCGCGACCCAGCGCGCGTTCTTCGAGCGGTACCTCGCGTCGTGGGTATTCGATTGCTGCGCCGCAATAGGGAAATCTGCTATTGCCAACTATTACGTGCACGTTGCAGAATTCGCGCGGGACTTCATGGCGATCGATCGCGAGGCGCTCGCGATGGACTGAAGCAGACAAGATCACGGAGTGCTGGATATTCCCGGGAGGGTTCCATGTCCGATGCATCGCGGCAGGATAGTCTCGCAGGTCCCAACTCCAAGCCGCACGCGGCCGACCTCCGCCGTCGCCGCTTCCTGATGGCTTTCGGCGCCGGTGCCGCCGGCGCAGCCGCGTCCGCGCCCGCCGTGTCCGGTCCGGCCGCCGTCATCGCACCGATCGCCGCCGAGCCCGAGCCGAAGGGCTATCGCGAAAGCGAGCACGTCCGCAGCTACTACGCGTCGACGCGCCTCTAGGCGATGGGCGTTAGGCGTTCCAGCGACCGGGTCCGCCTGCAGGCCGCCCGGACGCGATAACGGATTCCAGCAGGAGAGACCCATGCTGCTCACGCGCAAGACCGACCCCCTCCGCGGTGCCGCTCCGCGCCTCGCCCGATCCGCGGCAGGCCGCGTGCCGACGATGGACCGGCGCAGCTTCCTCAAGCGGTCCGGGATCGCGGCCGGCGTCGGCGCCTTCGCAAGTCAGCTGCCGTACGGAACGATGCGCAAGGCGCGGGCGGCCGACGACGCCGCGCAGATCAAGCGCGAGGTCCATCGCACCGTGTGCACGCACTGCTCGGTGGGCTGCGCGCTCGACGCCATCGTCGAGAATGGCGTGTGGGTCCGCCACGAGCCGGTGTTCGACTCGCCGCTGAACCTCGGCGGCCACTGCGCCAAGGGCGCCTCGATCCGCGAGCATGGGCATGGCGACCACCGGCTGAAGACGCCGATGAAGCTCGTCGACGGCAAGTACCAGAAGATCTCCTGGGAGCAGGCGATCAACGAGGTCGGCGACAAGCTCGTATCGATCCGCAAGGAGGCCGGCCCCGACGCGGTGTTCTGGGTGGGCAGCTCCAAGCACAGCAACGAGCAGTCGTACCTGCTGCGCAAGTTCGTGTCGTTCTTCGGCACGAACAACATGGATCACCAGGCGCGCATCTGCCACTCGACGACGGTCGCCGGGGTAGCCAACACCTGGGGCTACGGCGCGATGACGAACTCGTACAACGACATGCAGAACACCAAATGCGCGTTGTACATCGGCAGCAATGCCGCCGAAGCGCACCCGGTGTCGCTGGTGCACATGCTGCACGCCAAGGAGACCGGCGCCAAGATGATCGTCGTCGACCCGCGCTTCACGCGCACCGCCGCGAAGGCGGATTACTACGTGCGCCTGCGCTCGGGAAGCGACATCGCGTTCCTGTTCGGCGTTCTGTACCACATCTTCAAGAATGGATGGGAAGACCCGAAATACCTCCACGACCGCGTCTACGGCATGGACAAGGTCAAGGACGACGTCATGGCCAAGTGGACGCCGGACAAGGTCGAGGAGGTGACCGGCGTGCCCGAGGCCGAGGTCTACAAGGTCGCCGAGATGATGGCGAAGAACCGCCCGTCGACACTGGTTTGGTGCATGGGCCAGACGCAGCACACGACGGGCAATGCGTTCGTCCGCGCGTCGTGCATCGTCCAGCTGGCGCTGGGGAACATCGGCGTGTCCGGCGGTGGCGCGAACATCTTCCGCGGACACGACAATGTGCAGGGTGCGACCGACATCGGCCCCAACCCCGATTCGCTGCCGGGCTATTACGGGCTGATTCCCGGGGCGTGGAAGCACTGGGCTGGGGTCTGGGGCATCGATTACGAGTGGATCAAGAAGCAGTTCGCGTCCCAGGCGATGATGGAAAAGCCCGGCATGACGGTTTCGCGCTGGATCGACGGCGTCCTCGAGAAGAACGACCTGATCGACCAGGACAGCAACCTGCGCGCAATCGTCTACTGGGGCCACGCGCCGAACAGCCAGTCGCGCGGCAAGGAAATGGTCGAGGCGATGAAGAAGCTCGACATGATCGTCGTCATCGATCCCTACCCGTCGGCCACCGCGGCAATGGCGGCGATGGTGCGCAAGGACGGTGTCTACCTGCTGCCGGCCTGCACGCAGCTCGAGACCTCCGGCAGCGTGACGGCGTCCAATCGCTCGCTCCAGTGGCGCGAGCGGGTGATCCGGCCGCTGTTCGAGTCGCAGACCGACCACGCGATCATGTACGCGTTCGCCAAGAAGTTCGGTTGGGGCCCCGAGTTCGCGAAGAACTACGAGATCTGGAAGCCGGACGGCGACGCCAAGTGGGAGGAGCCGACGCCCGAGTCGGTGCTGAAGGAAATCAATCACGGGACCTGGACGATCGGCTACACCGGGCAGTCGCCGGAGCGGCTCAAGCTCCACATGAAGAACATGGCGACCTTCGACGTGAAGACGCTGCGCGCCAGCGGCGGCCCCTGCGACGGCGACTATTTCGGGCTGCCGTGGCCCTGTTACGGCACGCCGGAGATCAAGCATCCCGGCTCGCCGAATCTCTATGACGAGTCGCGCAGCCTGATGGACGGCGGCGGCTGTTTCCGCGCGAACTTCGGCGTCGAGCGCGACGGCGTCAACCTGCTCGCCGAGGACGGGTCGTATCCGAAGGGCAGCGAACTCACCACCGGCTATCCCGAGTTCGACCACGTGCTGCTGAAGAAGCTCGGCTGGTGGGACGACCTGACCGACGCCGAGAAGAAGGTCGCCGAAGGCAAGAACTGGAAGACCGACCTGTCCGGCGGCATCCAGCGCGTCGCCATGAAGCACGGCTGCCATCCTTTCGGTAACGCGAAGGCGCGGGCGGTCGTCTGGAACTTCCCCGACGGCATTCCGCAGCACCGCGAGCCGCTGTATTCGCCGCGCCCGGACCTCGTCGCCAAGTATCCGACCCACGACGACAAGAAGGTGTTCTGGCGCCTGCCTACGCTCTACAAGACGGTCCAGGACGCGAATGTCAAGGACAAGGTCGCCGAGAAGTTCCCGCTGATCCTGACCAGCGGGCGCATGGTCGAGTACGAGGGCGGCGGCGAGGAGACGCGCAGCAATCCGTGGCTCGCCGAGCTCCAGCAGGAGAATTACGTCGAGATCAATCCGTTCGATGCCAACAACCGCGGCGTCAAGGACGGCGAGGCCGTCTGGGTGAAGACGCCCACCGGTGCGCAGATCAAGGTGAAGGCGTGGGTGACCGACCGCGTGGGCAAGGGGACCGCGTTCGTGCCCTTCCATTTCTCGGGCTGGTGGGAGGGCAAGGACATGCTCGCGTTCTATCCCGAGGGCGCGCACCCGATCGTTCGAGGCGAGGCAGTCAACACCGCGACGACCTACGGCTACGATGCGGTGACGATGATGCAGGAAACCAAGACGACGCTCTGCCAGGTCGAGAAATTCGCGGCGTGACGAGGAGGCGACAGCCATGGCGAGAATGAAATTCCTGTGCGATGCCGAGCGCTGCATCGCGTGCAACGGCTGCGTCACGGCGTGCAAGCAGGAGAACGACGTCCCGTGGGGCGTCAATCGCCGCCGCGTGGTCTCGATGAATGTCGGCGTGCCCGGCGAGCGTTCGATCTCGGTCGCGTGCATGCACTGCTCGGATGCGCCGTGCATGGCCGTGTGCCCGGTCGACTGCTTCTACCACACCGAGGAAGGCTTGGTGCTGCACGACAAGGACCTGTGCATCGGCTGCGGCTATTGCTTCTACGCCTGCCCGTTCGGCGCGCCGCAGTTCCCGCAGACGGGGGCTTTCGGCGTGCGCGGCAAGATGGACAAGTGCACGTTCTGCGCAGGCGGGCCCGAGCCCGATGGCTCCGAAGCCGAATTCCGGAAATACGGGCGCAATCGTCTGGCGGAGGGAAAGCTTCCCGCCTGCGCCGAGATGTGCTCGACCAAGGCGCTCCTGGCCGGTGACGGCGAGACGGTCGCCGACATCTATCGGGAGCGCGTCCTGCGGCGCGGCAAGGGTGCCGAGATCTGGGGATGGGCGACGGCCTACAAGCTGCCGCCGTCGAACGGCAAGGAGCCCGCGGCCGGCACTGGGGGGACCAAATGATGAACGCGATTCGAAGCTCGCTCGTTGCTGTCTTCGCGGTCGCCGCAACGCTCGCGCTCGGAGGCTGCGGCGAGCGTCCGCAGGTAATCACCTACAAGCAGGGTAGCTACCAGGGCAAGCCCGACACGCCGCCGTGGAGCGGGGCGCAATGGGGTGGCAACAAGCAGCAGTGGGAGGATGCGATCCACCAGCGCAACCAGGCGCAGAACGAGTACAAGCGCACCGGCGGCTAGGGGCCCGAGCTGCGCGCGGCACGCTGGCCGTGCCTGCGCGCAGATGACATCGTGTCCGTTGGAACAAGAGCGAGCCGAGCCTGAACGGGAAGCCCATCATGCGTGAACGCATCGTCAATGCCGTCCTTGCCCTGAGCGCGGCATTTTGCCTCGCCGGGTCGAACCTCGCCGCAGGCCAGACGCCGGCCGTCGATCCCGCGCTCGCCGAGGCCGCGAAGGCGCAGCAGAAGCAGCAGATCGAGCAGCCGCTCAACAACCAGCCCCTGTGGAACGAAGTGCGCTCGGGGACGCCGCAGTGGACGAGCACCAAGGGGCAGGAGACCAACGTCCTGATCCAGCCGCGGGGCGAGACCTGGCGCGCGCTGCGCGACGGCGTGGTATCGGTGTGGGCGGGCTGGGCGCTGGTGGCGATGCTGCTGGTCATCGCCGCCTACTTCGTGACGCACGGGACGCTGCAACTGCACGAACCGAAGACTGGCCGAAGCCTGCGCCGCTTCACCGCCTGGGAACGATCGATTCACTGGGCGACCGCGATCAGCTTCAGCATCCTCGCGATCAGCGGCCTCGTCATCGTGTTCGGCAAGAACGTTCTGCTGCCGCTGATCGGCTACACGCTGTTCTCGTGGCTCGCGATCCTGTCGAAGAATCTCCACAACTTCGTCGGCCCGCTGTTCGTCGTCTGCGTCGTCCTGCTGTTCTTCACTTTCCTTCGCGACAATCTCTGGCGCAAGCACGATTTCGCCTGGCTCCGGAACTTCGGTGGGCTGTTCTCGGACAAGGAGGTGCCGTCGCACAAGTTCAACGGCGGCGAAAAGCTGTGGTTCTGGGGCGGCCTGCTCGTCTGCGGCGTGATCGTAAGTGCGAGCGGCCTGATCCTCGACTTCCCCAATTTCGGGCAGACCCGCAGCGCCATGCAGACCGCCAACATCGTGCACCTCGCAGTCGCATCGCTGTTCATCGTCGTCGGGCTCGGTCACATCTACATGGGGACGATCGGCATGGCCGGCGCCTACGACGCGATGCGCACCGGTTACGTCGACGAGGCATGGGCGAAGGAGCACCACGAGTACTGGTACAACGACATCAAGGCGGGCAAGATCCCGGCAGCGCTGGAAGGCGCGCCTGACGGGCGCGACGACCTCAAGCAGCATCCCGCCTGATGGCTGACGGAAACGTTCTCTGGAGAGGTTCGATGCAGACGACATCCCGCGCATTGCTCGCCGTCATCCTCGCGATTGCGCTGTCGGGCACGGCGGTCGCCAAGCTGCCGCCACCGCCACCCCAGACGCCCGAGCAGAAAGCCGAAGCTGCCGCGAAGGCCAAGGCAGCGGCCGAGAAGGACGCAGCGGAACTGGCCGCTGCCCAGGATCGCGTCGCGCAGGTCTACATCGCCGAGCAGAAGGCCAA
>DATGDG010000024.1:0-3707 GCA_035311025.1 Casimicrobiaceae bacterium | reverse complement strand
GATGCCCAGGATCTCGTGCCGGACAACACGCCGTTGCTAGGCCTCGTGGACGACGCGATCATGCTCGAGCTGGTGCTGCGTGAGCTGCAGCACGAACTCGACGGCTACGAGGAATTCGATGCCTACCGCCGCAGCGAGGCGCCCAACCGCGACAAGCCGGGCACGCGTCGGCCCGTGTCGCGCGAAGATTGGCTCGAGTCGAAGCGCCGCGCCCTGCACGACCGCATCCGCGAACGGCGCGAACGCGATCTCGCCCGTGACGGCGACGCGTTCGGCCTGATCACGCGCTTCTAGATCCGCGGCCGTACGCGTACGAAGTCCGCAAACATCGGTCAGGTGCTGATGACCTGCGGTCCGGAGTCGTAGGCGCCTGCGTCGTCCGCATCACCCCGCTCGAGCTGCTTCTGGCCCGCCGGGCAGACCGGGTGGCCGGGCGGCAGACCACTGCCGTAACTCGTCACGGGCGGATGACCTTCCGGAAGTGCGCGGTGATACCCGCCTACCGGAGGATGACCTTCCGGCAGAGCGTCCCCGAGCGTAAGCGCGTTCAATTGTCCGCCGCCGGCCTCGAACTGCGACCGACCCCGGTCACCATGGCCACTACAACCGGCGACCACCGCCGTAGCCAGGACCGCCAGCACTGCCGCAACACGCTGCATGGTCATTCCTCCTTCGCGTGGGCCACGCCCGCCGAGTCCGATTCTCTGATCGGCTCCCATGCGGAATCGCAGGCCCGGATTGTTCGGATTCAGGCCGGGGTCACGGTCGCCCGGCCCCCGGGACTCGAACCTCCGCACATTCGATGCGACCCTGCCGGACGGTCGAGACGACGTCGGCCACGGAGCTCGGCGCCGTCATCGCGAAGAGCGTGCGCCGGTCGTCCCCGCCGAGCATGCAGGCGAAGCACGGCTGCGAGGTCTCGACCGTCGCAGTGATCTCGCCGCCCGGCGCGACGAGTACGCATTCCGGCGCGATGGCATTGGCGATCCAGACGTGGCCGTTTGCGTCCAGACAGATGCCGTCCGGCGCGCGCATGCCGAGCGTCGCCCAGACGCGCCGATTGGACAGGGCACCGTCGGGCCCTATGTCGAATGCAGTGAGTCGCATCGCCAGGGTTTCGGCGACGATCAACGTCCCGCCGTCCGGCGTGATCACCATGCCGTTGGGGAAATGCAGGTCCGGGGCGGCCACGTGCACGCTGCCATCCGCGTCGACACGCGCCAGGCGCGCCGTCGGGTGGTCCGCAATCACGCTCTCGACGCCTCGCGTCTTGAGCGCGTCATCGAGCCGGAAGCCGAAGTTGCCGACGTAGGCGCGGCCGTGCGTGTCCACGACCATGTCGTTCGCGTGGTAGGTGGCCACGTCCGCGAGGTCTGCGTGCAGATGCACGCCGTCCGGATCGACGCGCAGGACCTGCCTGCGATGCATGGCGACGACGATCAGCCGTCCGTCCGGCAGCCACCCGAGGCCGGAGGGCTGGTCGTCCAGTTCGATCTCCGTACGGGTCGCGCCGTTCGAGTCGATGCTCTTCACGGCGTGGTCGTAGAAGTCGCTGAACCACAACCGGCCATCACGCCAGCGCGGGCCCTCGCCAAAATACAACCCCTCCGCCAGCACTCGCGCCTTGGTCATGCTTCCCCCTGTCCCTTCATCGTCAGTCGTCGAAATTACGCGGGGCCGCGGCGCGATACAACCGGACGCAGCACGCCACCCTGGCGGCGCATAATTCGCTCCGCGTCCACCCGCTGAGGACCCCCGTCATGACCATCGAACTCGAACGCCGCGACCACCTGCTGCTGATGGGCGTGCGGCGCGCGCAAAAAATGAACGCCCTGAGCCGCGAGATGTACCGGTCGCTGGCGCGAGCATTCCATCAACTGGAGCACGACCCGGAGCTGTGGGTCGGCGTGATCTGGGCCGAGGGCCCGCATTTCACGTCTGGCGTCGATCTCAACGACTGGGCCGAGGCGTTCGCGTCGGGTACGCCGTTTCCGGTCGGCGAAGGAGAGATCGATCCGTTCTCCATCACTGGCCCGCGGCTGTCGAAGCCGCTGGTGATCGCGGTGCAGGGACGCTGCTACACCTGGGGCTGGGAGCTGCTGCTCAACACCGACCTGCGCGTCGCCGCCCGGGACACGCGCTTCGCCATGCTCGAGGTGCGCCGCGGGTTCTACGCCTGCGGAGGCGCCACGCTGCGGCTGCCGCGCGAGATCGGCTGGGCCAATGCGCAACGCTACCTGCTCACGGGCGACGAACTCGGCGCCGAGGAAGCCTATCGCCTCGGCCTCGTGCAGGAGCTGTGCGAACCGGGCACGCAGTTCGATTCCGCGGTGGCGCTCGCGCAGCGCGTCGCCAAGGCTGCGCCGCTCGGCGTTCAGGGCAGCTTGCGTTCATCCCGCCTGTGCATGCTCGAGGGTGAAGCGGCGGCCGTCGGCCCGATGTTCGCCGGCATGGCCGACGTGATGCGCAGCGAGGATGCCGCCGAAGGCGTGCGCTCCTTCGTCGAGCGGCGCGAAGCCGCCTTCAAGGGACGCTAAAATCCTCCGGCGGATCATCGCCCTTTCTCACAGAGTCACCACTCATGCGTCGTGCCCTGCTTGTCGCCTGCCTGCTTGCCTGGTTTCCGCTCGTCTCCCCGGCGGCCACACCGGCTCCGCGTCCGTTCGACGTCCGCGACCTGATCGCGTTCGACCGGCTCTCGGAGCCGGCCGTATCGCCCGATGGCCAGCAGGTCGTCTTCACCGTGTCGGCGCTCGACCTCGCCGCGAACAAGCGGCGATCCGACCTGTGGATGGTGGGCACCGACGGCGCTGGCCTCCGGCCGCTGACCCGCCATGCCGACAACGACACGAGCGGCACGTGGTCGCCGGACGGCAAGGTTGTCTACTTCCTGTCGACGCGCAGTGGATCCTCCCAGGTCTGGAAGCTGCCGCTCGACGGAGGCGAAGCACAGCAACTGACCACCCTGCCCCTCGACGTCGGCAGTTTCGTGCTCTCGCCCGACGGCAAGTGGCTCGCGCTCTCGATGGAGGTCTTCCCGGGCGCCACGCCCGATGAAACGCGCAAGCGCCTCGACGAGATCGCCGCCGACAAAGCGACCGGCAAGACCTACGACCAGCTGTTCTTCCGCCATTGGGACACATGGGCAGACGGGCGGCGCAAGCACATCTTCGTCATGCCTGCGTCGGGCGGCGTACCCGTGGACATCATGAAGGACATGGACGCCGACGCGCCGTCGAAGCCTTTCGGCGGCACCAGCGAATACACGTTCACCCCCGACAGTCGCGCCATCGTGTTCGGCGCGCGCAACGCCGGCCGTGAAGAAGCCTGGTCCACGAATTTTGACCTGTTCGTGGCTCCTGCCGACGGCAGCGCCGCCCCGCGCAACCTGACGTCCTCCAACCCGGCTTGGGACGCGCACCCCGCCTTCTCGCCCGATGGCCGGACACTCGCCTACACGGCGATGAAACGGCCCGGCTACGAGGCCGATCGCTTCCGCATCGTGCTGCGGGCCTGGCCCGATGGCGCCGAGCGAGTGCTGACCGAGTCGTGGGACCGGTCTGCCGGCGAGCTCGCCTGGTCGGCCGATGGCAAGACCCTCTTCACCACGTCGGACGACCTCGGCAACCACGCCCTCTTTGCCATCGACGTCGCGAGCGGCAAGGTGCGAACCGTCGTCGGCAAGGGCCACGTCGCGTCACCCCAGG
>DATGDG010000023.1:0-6578 GCA_035311025.1 Casimicrobiaceae bacterium | reverse complement strand
CGAGTCGAAGGCATTTCTTGACGGCCTTCTCGACCAGCTGGAGCCGCTTGCCCGGGAGCGAGGCGAGGTGGAAGGCCCAGTCGAGGTAGGCGTCGGTCAGCGCGATCGGCGACAGGCCGGCGGTGAAGTGCGACACCCCCGCGTGAAGCGAGCGGTCCGCGATGTCGGCGAAGGCGGTGGCAGCGTAGGAGTCGCGCAGGAACGACTCGTCCTGTGCCGATGGACTCGGGTCCGCCGGGCATGCCGCGGCTGCGGGCGCCGGCCGCACTGCAGCAGGCTGCGCCACGGCGATCGCCGGCGGTGCCTGCGGCCGGGTTTCCTTGCGCGGCTTGCGGACATTGCCAGCGGCGCGTCTGCGGCGCGTCACCCGCTTCCCGCGTTCAGGCTGCTCGATCATCGGTTCGACTCCCCATTCGCGCCAGCGGCGGCGAAATTCGCCCATGTGTCTATAATTCTCGGTTCCCGACGCGGCCGCGCGCTTGACGCCGATCAAGACGCCTGCGCCAAGACCCTCCCGGATGCCCAGACCGTACAACACCCGACAGCCCCGCAGGACATCGGTTCCCGGCCGGCCGCAGCTGCGCTGGCTGGTTCCCAAGGGGGACGGACTGTGGGGGGTATTCGCCCCGATCGTCGTCCTGATCGGGGTCGCCGCCCTGTTCACCGCGGCCGGCTGGATCCTCGAGCCGCCCTATCGCGCCTGGCTGCTGCTGGCATCGGACGGCGTGGCGGTGCTCGCCGGATTGCTCGGGATGTACCAGCTCTACCGCCAGTCCCGGGGGCGATTGGACACCCGCCGGGAACTCCACGACGTCGAGGTCCAGGTCGGCAACATCGTCGAATCGGCGATGGATCCGATCATCACGATCGACGCCGACCAGCGGATCATCGGCTTCAACACCGCGGCCGAGCACACCTTCCGCTGGCCCCGCGACGCGGTGCTCGGCCAGCCGCTGGATGTCCTGATTCCCAAGGCGTCCAGGGCTGCGCATCGCGAGTTCATCGAGCGCTTCGGCCAGGCCGGCGGCGTCGCCCGCCGCATGGGGGTCGACAGCATCCTGACCGGGTTGCGCGCCGACGGCCAGGAGTTTCCGATCGAGGGATCGATCTCGCAGCACGAGGACCACGGCGGAAGGCGCTACACGGTGATCCTGCGGGACATCAGCGAGCGCATGCGCGCCGAGAAAGCCCTCTCGAGCAGCGAGGCGAGGCTGAGCGGGATACTCGACTCGGCCATGGACGCGATCATCACCGTCGACGAGCGCCAGCACATCCTGCTGTTCAACCGGGCGGCCGAAGCGATGTTCGGCTGTCCTAGGGACGAGGCGATCGGTGCACCGATCGCGTGGTTCATTCCCGAGCGCTATCGCGCCGAGCACAGGCGCCACGTCGACGAGTTCGGCGCCTCGGGGACGTTGTCGCGGCGCATGGGCGGCGCGCTGCGGGTCGTGACCGGACTGCGGCGCAGCGGGGAGGAATTTCCGATCGACGCCTCGATCTCGCAGATCACCGAGTCCGGGACCAAGTACTACACGGTGATCCTGCGCGACATCGCCTCTCGAGTCGCCGCCGAGGAGGAGCTCCGCCGGTCGCGAAACGAGCTGCGGGAGCTCGGCGCGGCGGCCCACAGGACCCGCGAACAGGAGCAGAGCCGCATCGCTCGCGAGCTGCACGACGAGCTCGGCCAGGCGCTGACGATGCTGCAGATGGATGTCGCCTGGTTCAAGGAGAAGTTCCCCGACGGCGGATCACCGGTCGGCGGCAAGCTCGACCGGATGGAGAAGCTGCTCAAGAGCACGATCACGGCGACGCGGCGCATCGCCTCCGACCTGCGGCCGCTGGTCCTCGACGACCTCGGGCTCGTTCCGGCGCTCGAGTGGCTGGTCCACAGCTTCACCCAGCGCACGGGGATTCCCTGCGATCTCGTCGTCGACGACGCCCACCTCGACCTGCCCGGCACCCATTCGACCGCGGTGTTCCGTGTCGTGCAGGAATCGCTGACCAACATCGCCAAGCACGCGCAGGCGTCGAAAGCCAGGGTGCAGCTCGCGCGAGACGGCGCAATGCTGAGAACGCGCATCGAGGACGACGGCGTCGGATTCGCGACCGACTCGCCGCGCAAGCCGAATTCCCTCGGTCTGCTCGGTCTGCGCGAGCGCGCGTCGCTGCTGTCAGGCGATACGTCGATCACCAGCGCCCCCGGCAAAGGGACGACGGTCGAACTGCGGCTGCCCCTCGCGGCGCCTGCGGAGGTGACATGATCCGTGTCGTCGTCGCCGACGACCACCAGATCCTGCGCGAGGGGCTGAAGCAGCTGCTCGAGGCCGCTGGCGACATCGAGGTGGTCGGCGAGGCGGGCGACGGGCACGGCGTGCTGCAGCAGATCCGCACGGCGGATTTCGACGTTCTGCTGCTCGACATGTCGATGCCGGGCAAGAGCGGGGTGGAGCTGATCAAGCAGGTGAAGACCGAGCGGCCGAGGCTGCGCATCCTGGTGCTCAGCATGCACGAGGAGCACCAGTACGCCGTGCGCGCGATTCGCGCCGGTGCCTCGGGCTACCTGACCAAGGAAAGTGCCGCCTCCTCGCTGGTCGCGGCGCTGCGCAAGGTCGCGCGCGGGGGCGCGTTCATCAGCGCCGAGGTCGCCGAACATCTGGCGCTCGACGCGATGCCGCACAGCGAGGGCCCGCTGCACGAGACCCTATCCGACCGCGAGTACGAGGTGTTCCGCATGCTCGTCGCGGGAACCAGCGTCTCGGAGATCGCCGAACGCCTTCACCTGTCGGCGAAGACCGTCAGCACCCACAAGGCGCGGCTGATGGAGAAGCTCCAGGTCGCCAACAACGCCGAGCTGTTCCACTACGCGCTCAGGCATCGGCTGTCGGACGACCCGAGCGCAGCGGACTGACCGCCGTTCCGGCGTAGGGCGATTCCTACAAGGGATCGGCGACGCCCGACCCCCCGAATCGGGGAACCCTCACCCCCGCTGTCAGCGTCTTCCGATGGGCGGCGACGGCGTGCGCGTCGACAATCGCTTCCCATGAACTCGGCACCCCACCTGGGAATCTTCATCGTCGACGACATCCCATCGATGCGTGATCGCCTGCGCGAGCTGCTCCAGGACATCGACGGCGTCGAGGTGGTCGGCGACGCCGGGACCCCGGCCGACGCGATCGCCGGGATCCTGCGGACCCACCCGGACTGCGTGCTCCTCGACTACCAGCTGATCGGCGGGACGGGGGTCGAAGTCCTGCGCGCGGTGCGCGCGCAGTCGCCGCAGACCGTGTTCATCGTGCTGACCAATCATGCGACCGAGCAGCATCGCCACGCCTGCCTCGACGCGGGCGCGCAATTCTTCTTCGACAAGAGCACCGAGTTCGGCAGGATCAGATCCGCGATTGCCGAGATCGACGCGACCCTTCACTAGCCCTGACCCACGCAAGCATCGACCGGAGGAAACCGCAATGGAAGCCGCAATCATTGCCCAAGCTGCCATGTCACCCGGACGTGGCCAGGTCAAGGCCGCGCGGCCGGTGCTGCGCGACGTGAGCCGGCCGGCGCTGGCCTGCTCCAACTGCCATTCGCACCCGGTGTGCGAACGGGTTTCGCTGGGGGTGGACGCCGGGCAGATGCCCGGCCGGATCCCTGCGACCCGGATTCGCTTGCGCAAGGGCGACACCCTGTACCGGGCCGGCGACAAATTCACGGCGCTCTATGCGATCCGCCTCGGATCGTGCAAGACGGTGATGGTGACCGACGACGGGCACGAGCAGGTTTCGGGCTATCACATGCCCGGCGAGATCATCGGGACCGACGGCATCGGCCTGGATGTGCACGAGTCGCAGGCGATCGCCCTCGAGGATGCCGAGGTCTGCGCGCTGCCTTTCGACCGCGTCGAGGCGCTGGCGCGCGAGGACGTGGCCTTCCAGCGCAGCCTGCACCGGATGCTCGCCGAGGAGATCGTCCGCGAGCGCAACGTCATGCTGATGCTCGGGACGATGCGCGCGGAGCAGCGCCTGGCGTCGTTCCTGCTCGACCTGTCGCAGCGTTACCAGACGCGCGGATATTCGCCGAGCGAATTCCTGCTCCGGATGACCCGGGAAGAGATCGGCAGCCACCTCGGGCTGAAGCTCGAGACGGTGAGCCGGCTGTTCTCGCGCTTCCATCAGGATGGCCTGATCGAAGTGCACGGCCGCATCATCCGGCTGCTCGACCGCGACGCCCTGCATCAGCTGGTGCTGACGGGCTGAGGCGTACGCACCGGACCCGTCCCGGGACCGGGATCGAAGGTCACCGGCGCGCCGGCGCCGGAATCAGCTTGCCTCGCCGCCGGCGGGGGCGGCTTCAGGCTTCTGAGGCTCGGCGATCACGCAGTCGGTCGTGAGGATCAGGCTGGCGATCGACGCCGCGTTCTGCAGGCCCAGCCGGGTGACCTTGGTCGGATCGATGATTCCCATCTCGACCATGTCGCCATAGCGGTCGGTCGCCGCGTTGTAGCCGAAGTTGCCGCTCTGCTCGAGCACGCGCTGCACGACGACCGAAGGCTCGATCCCGGCGTTGGTGACGATCTGCCGCAGCGGCTCCTCGAGCGCGCGGCGCACGATCTTGATGCCCGCGTCCTGCCCGAGCGTCGCACCCTGCAGACCGTCGAGGGCCTG
This sequence comes from Casimicrobiaceae bacterium, assembly GCA_035311025.1. GTDB lineage: Bacteria > Pseudomonadota > Gammaproteobacteria > Burkholderiales > Casimicrobiaceae > VBCG01. The sequence continues at coordinate 1,920 of DATGDG010000023.1, read as the reverse complement.
GCGCGCGCGCAGCAGCGCGACCCCGCCCCCCGGACCGATGCCCTCGGCCACGGCCGCGCGCGTCGCGTGAACCGCGTCCTCGACCCGCGACTTCTTCTCCTTGAGCTCGGTTTCGGTCGATGCGCCGACCTTGATCAGGGCGATGCCCCCGGACAGGCGGGCGATGCGCTCCTCGAGCTGCTTGCGGTCGTAGTCGCCGGTGGTTTCCTGCAGCGTCCTGCGGATCTGCGCGATGCGTGCGGAGAGCTTGTCCGGGTCGCCGCCGCTGCCGATCAGGGTCGTCGCGTCCTTGTCGATCTCGATGCGCTGCGCGTGCCCCAGTTCGGCGGGCGTGGCGTGCTCGAGCTTGAGGCCGGTCTCCTCGGAGATCACCGTGGCGCCGGTCAGCGTCGCGATGTCCTCGAGCATCGCCTTGCGGCGGTCGCCGAATCCGGGGGCCTTGACCGCGCAGCTCCGGAGGATGCCGCGCATCGAGTTGACGACCAGGGTGGCGAGCGCCTCGCCGGTGACGTCCTCGGCGATCAGCAGCAGCGGCCGGTTGTCGCGCGAGACCTGCTCGAGCACTGGCAGCAGGTCGCGGATCGTCGCCACCGGCCTGTCGTGCACGAGCACGCTGGCGTTGTCCAGGACGCAGCGTTGCTTCTCGGCCTCGTTGATGAAGTAGGGCGACAGGAACCCGCGCTCGAACTGCATGCCTTCGACGACCTCGAGCTCGTTCTCCATGCCGCGGCTGTCCTCGGTCTTGATGACGCCGTTGTCGCCGACCTTCTCCATTGCCTTCGCGATCATGTTGCCGATCGACGCATCGCCGTTGGCGGAGATGGTCCCGACCTGGGCGATCGCCTGGCTGGTGTTGCAGGGCCGCGAGTTCTTCCGCAGCTCCGCGACGACGCCCTCGACCGCGGCGTCGATGCCGCGCTTGAGCTCCATCGGGTCGACGCCGGCGGCGACGTATTTCAGGCCTTCGTTGACGATCGCCTGTGCGAGCACGGTCGCGGTCGTCGTGCCGTCGCCGGCGGTCTCCGACGTGCGCGCCGCGACCTCGCGCGCCATCTGCGCGCCGAGGTTCTCGAAGTGGTCGGTCAGCTCGATCTCCTTCGCGACGATGACGCCGGAATTGATGATCGTGGGCGGGCCGTAGGCCCGCTCGAGCATGACCAGGCGCCCCTTGGGACCGAGCGTGACCTTGACCGCGTTGGCGAGGGTGTTGAGCCCTGCGCACACCCGCTCGCGGGCATCGCGGTGGAATCGCAGGATCTTGGCCGGCATTGCCGCTCGTCTCCTCGTCATGCCTTGCGGTGCCGCTAGCGCCGCGTCTGCATCTCGAAATGCCGCCCGCGTACGGCGAGGTCGGACAGCGCGACCAGCGGCGCGACCAGCTGGTGCAGGATGTCGTCGGTGGAAATGATCCCGACCAGAACGCCCCTGGCATCGACGACCGGCATCCGGCGCACGCCGTTCGCCGACATCAGCCGGACCGCTTCCGCATATCCGGTGTCCTCGCGGACGGTCGCCACCTGCCGCTGCGTGAGTTCACCGACCTTGATCGCGCGCGCGTCGATTCCCGCGGCGACGACCTCGATGACGATGTCGCGATCGGTGACGATCCCGACGGGGATCCGGCCTTCGGGGCCTTCGTCGACGACGATCACGTTGCCGACGTGGTGCTGGCGCATCATCGCTGCGGCTTCGCTGACGGTCGCATCGCGCCCGGTGCAGACGACGTTGCGAACGCAGAAATCTCCGATGGTCATTGGAGTCCTTTCGGGGCGGGCGGATTCACGGCGGCAGGCTCGGCCGCAGGCGATTGCTGTCGGGAGGTTCGGTCACTGCATCGTAGATCGGGCGCCGGCGCGCATGTTGATCGGGATCAACCGGCGTGCGAAGGGCCCGGCACCACGCGACCCCTGCCGGCGCAGT
>DATGDG010000022.1:0-1929 GCA_035311025.1 Casimicrobiaceae bacterium | reverse complement strand
CCATGTCGTCGAACGGCCCGACCCGCGCGACGACGCCGTGCCGGTCGATGCGGGCGATCGTCGCGGCGTACTCGCCTCCGGTCCCGGAGAAGAGCGCGAGCGCATCGCCGCGACGCATCCGCAATGCCTGCGCGACGTGCCGCGCCGCCGTGGGCGGCAGCGGATATTCGCGGCCCGCCTCGGGCGGATGGTCCGCGTCGCCGACGAAGATCCGCGGCGTGAGCATCGGGCGATCCGTGCGCCCGCTCAGGCCGCGGGCACGGCGACGCCGATGAAGCGCCGCAATGCGTCGAGCACCGCGTCGGGCTGCTCGATCATCAGCGAATGACCGGCTCCCGGAAGGCTCAGGCTGCGCACGTCTTTCAGCCCCTCGATCAGCGCCCTGGCGTTGCGCGGTGGCGCCATCATGTCGCGCTCCCCCATCACGACCAGCGCGGGACAGCGGAGCGCCGCGGCGGCGGCGAGGCCGTCGGCGTAGCGATGACAGGCGAGGAGGTCGGTCGACAGCACGCCATCGTCGGTCCGCTCCAACAGTCGCATCGTGTTGCCGAGCATCCAGATCCCGGGATTGCGATTGCCGCCGAGCTGGCTGCCCGGACCAAACGACCAGCCGTTGATCAGCTCGTAGGCGACGTGATCGTTGCGCGCGGCCGCGGCGAGCAGCTCGTCGGAGACGAGCATCGGCACCGCAGGACCGAGCAGCGCGACCTTCGCGACGGCCTGCGGGTGGCGAGCTGCACATTCGAGGGTCGCCAGCGAGCCGAGCGAATGACCGACCAGGACGGCCTCGCGGGCGCCGGCGGCCGCTACCACGGCCGCGATCCAGTCGGCGAGCGCCGGAACGTCCGTGAGTGCGGGTCCCGCGGAGCGCCCATGGCCCGGGAGGTCGAGCGCGAGCGCGTTCCAGCCGTGCCATGCGAAATAGCGCGACTGCAGCGCGAACACGCCATGGTCGTTGGCCGCACCGTGCACGAACAGGACCGTCGCCTGCCCGGGGACGTGTGCCCGCGTGCCCGTGTAGGCGTAGACCTCCTTCCCTGCGACGCGAAGCTGCATCAGGCCTTGCCCGCCGCATACAGCGCCCGCGACAGGTCCTCGATCAGGTCGGACGGATCCTCGAGCCCGATCGACAGCCGGATCGTCCCTTCGGTGATACCCGCCCGCAAGAGGTCGTCGGCCGACATCCGGAAATGCGTCGTCGAGGCCGGGTGGATCACCAGCGATTTCGCGTCGCCGACGTTCGCGAGATGGGAGAACAGGCGCAGGGCTTCGATGAAGCGCCGCCCCTGCTCGCGCGTGCCCCGCAGGTCGAAACTGAAAACCGCGCCGCAGCCGCGCGGCAGCAGCTTCTGCGCGAGCGCATGATCGGGATGGTCGGGCAGCCCGGGGTATCCGACGCCCGCGACCAGTGGCTGCTCGCGCAGGAAGCCGACGATCGCCCGCGCGTTCTCGACGTGTCGGGCCATGCGCACCGGCAGCGTCTCGATGCCTTGCAGGATCTGGAACGCCGTCGTCGGCGCCATGCACGCGCCGAAATCGCGGATGCCCTCGCGCCGCGCGCGCAGCAGGAATGCGGCGGTCGTCGATTCCTCGGCGAACACCATGTCGTGGAAGCCCGCGTAGGGCTCCGTCAGCGAAGGGAACTTGCCGCGGGCGGCGGCGGCATTCCAGTCGAACGCGCCGGAGTCGACGAGCAGGCCGCCGATGACCACGCCGTGGCCCGACAGGAACTTGGTCGCCGAATGGAACACCAGGTCGGCACCGTGCTCGAACGGCCGGATGAGCCAGGGGGTGGTGAACGTCGAATCGACCAGCAGCGGCAGGCCGTGTTCGTGCGCGAGCGCCGCGACACGCGGAATGTCGAGCACCTCGAGCCGTGGATTGCCCAGCGTTTCGCCAAATAGAAGCCGCGTCGCCGGACGGATCGCC
>DATGDG010000021.1:0-10991 GCA_035311025.1 Casimicrobiaceae bacterium | reverse complement strand
CCGACCGCCTGCGCGCGCTGCTGCGCGACCAAGGCTGGGACATGGAAGACCGCGCCGACGGCTACGCGCTGAAGCGGAGGTAGCAGCGCAGCGATCTGCGCACGGCACCCGCGCGGATCGTTCGCCGCGGCGGGCGGCGCTCGGCGCCGCAGCGGTCAGCCGCCCGTGGCGTCGCGCGCGCGGTCCTTCTGCCAGAGAACGTCCGTAACGCCGGACGCGTGGTTGAGCTTGCGGGCGATCACGAACAGCAGGTCCGACAGCCGGTTCAGGTAGACCCGGCCGTCCTGCGAAACCGGTTCCTGGCGGGCGAGCGCCACGAGCGCCCGTTCGGCCCGACGGCACACGGTTCGCGCGACGTGCGCGAGCGCGGCGGGCCGCGTCCCGCCCGGGAGGATGAACTCCTTGAGCGGCGACAGTCCCGCGTTGATCTCCTCGACCGCCTGCTCGAGCCGGGTCACGTGACCGGCCCCTACCGCGACGTGACCCGGAATCGAAAGCTCGCCGCCGAGGTCGAAAAGGTCGTGCTGGATGTCGATCAGCAGGGCCGCGATCGCATCGGGCAGGGGTTCGGCGAGCAGCGCACCCACGCTCGAGTTGAGTTCGTCGACGGCGCCGATGGCGGCGATCCGGAGACTGTCCTTGTCCACGCGCGAGCCGTCGCCGAGGCCGGTGGTCCCCGAATCCCCGGTGCGGGTGACAATGCGGGATAGGCGGTGCCCCATCGTGCGTCGATCCATTCCTGGCGGGAGCCGACGATCGTCGTCGATTTTGCTAGGATTGTCCACCGCAGGAGAAAAAGGCAGGAGGTAGGCCATGCCGACGCAGGGCATCTATGACCAGCATCTCGGCCCCAACGCGGCGAACTATGCGTCGCTGACGCCGATCTCCCTGATCGCGCGCACCGCGTACACGTGGCCGCAGCGGATCGCCGTCGTGCACGGCGCAAGGCGCTACACGTGGAGCGAGACCTACGCGCGCTCGCGCAGGCTTGCCTCGGCGCTCGCGCATCGCGGCATCGGTGTCGGCGACACCGTCGCGGTGATGCTCGCGAACACGCCGGAGATGGTCGAATGCCATTTCGGCGTCCCGATGACCGGTGGCGTGCTGAACACCCTCAACACGCGGCTCGACGCGGAAACCCTGGCGTTCATGCTCGAGCACGGCGAGGCAAAGGTCCTGATCACCGACACCGAGTTCTCGCCGGCGATCGGAGCCGCGCTCGCCCGGCTGCCGAAGAAGCCTCTGGTGATCGACGTCGTCGACCCGCTGGGCCCCGGCGGCGACCTGCTGGGCGAATCCGACTACGAGACGTTCATCGCCAAGGGCGACCCCGATTTCGCGTGGCAGCCGCCGGCCGACGAGTGGCAGGCGATCTCGCTCAACTACACGTCGGGAACGACGGGCAATCCCAAGGGCGTGGTCTACCACCATCGCGGCGCCTACCTCAACGCGCTGTCGAACATCGTCGACTGGGGCATGCCGCGTCACTCGGTGTACCTGTGGACGCTGCCGATGTTCCACTGCAACGGCTGGTGCTTTCCGTGGACGATGGCGGCCAATGCCGGGACCAACGTGTGCCTGCGCAGGGTCGAGGGTAAGGCAATCCTCGACGCGATCCGCGAGCATGGCGTCACCCACTATTGCGGCGCGCCGATCGTCCATTCGATGCTGATCAATGCTCCCGACGAGCTGAAGCGCGACATCGTGCACAAGGTGCAGGGACTGGTTGCGGCGGCGGCGCCGCCGGCCGCGGTGATCGAGGGCATGGAGAGGATGGGCTTCGAGATCACCCACGTCTACGGCCTCACCGAGACCTACGGTCCGGCCGCCGTCTGCGCCAAGCAGGCGGAGTGGGCCAGCCTCGACATCGGCGCGCGCACCGAGCGCAACGGACGCCAGGGCGTGCGCTACACCTGCCAGGAAGGCATGACGGTGATGGATCCGGCGACGATGCAGCCGGTGCCCTGGGACGGCGAGACGATGGGCGAGGTCATGTTCCGGGGCAACATCACGATGAAGGGCTACCTGAAGAATCCGAGCGCGACCGACGAATCCTTCGCCGGCGGATGGTTCCACACCGGCGACCTCGGGGTCATGCAGCCCGACGGCTATGTCAAGATCCGCGACCGCTCCAAGGACGTGATCATTTCCGGCGGCGAGAACATCAGTTCGCTCGAGGTCGAGGATGTCCTGTACCGACATCCGGCGATCCTCGCCGCCGCAGTCGTCGCGCGGCCGGACCCCAAGTGGGGCGAGACGCCCTGCGCGTTCGTCGAGCTGAAGCCGGGGGCCCGGCTGACCGAGGCCGAGGTGATCGAGCACTGCAGGGCCCAGCTCGCGCGCTTCAAGGTGCCCAAGAGCGTGGTCTTCGGGGAGCTGCCCAAGACCTCGACGGGCAAGATCCAGAAATTCATCCTGCGCAAGCACGCACAATCGACGGCGGCCATCGAATGAACGCACCCGTGGAAACGACTCTGAGTCCTTTCGTCCTGACCGACACCCGCGACGGCGTGCGCACGCTGACGCTGAACCGGGGCGAGCGCTTCAACCCGCTGTCCTACGACATGCTCGCCGCGCTCGAGGCGGCGATCGACGGGGTCGCCGCCGAACCCGCGGTCCGTGCCGTGGTGCTGGCGGGCGCCGGGCGCGGATTCTGCGCTGGCCACGACCTGAAGGAGCTGCGCGTGCAGCGCTCGCCGGAATGGCGGCGCGAGCTCTTCGACCTGTGCAACCGCGTCATGATCAAGCTCACGCAGCTGCCGCAGCCGACGATCGCGCGCGTGCACGGCATGGCGACGGCGGCGGGCTGCCAGCTGGTGTCGATGTGCGATCTCGCCGTCGCGGCAGACTCGGCGCGCTTCGCCTTGCCCGGCGTCAATGTCGGCATCTTCTGCTCGACGCCTGCCGTGGGCGTCGGACGCAACGTCGCACGCAAGCGGGTGATGGAGATGCTGTTGACCGGCGAGCCGATCGACGCCGCCACCGCGCTGGCGTGGGGGCTGGTCAACCGGGTCGTGCCGGCCGACGGGATCGACGCGGCGGTCCGGCATTTCACCGACATGATCGGTGCCCGGAGCGCGTCGGTCATCGCGATGGGCAAGCGCGCTTTCTACGCGCAGATCGATACCTCGCTCCACGATGCGTACGCGATGACCGGCGAGGTCATGTGCTGCAACCTGGACGACCCCGACGCGGACGAGGGGATCGACGCCTTCGTGGCCAAGCGGCCGGCGAACTGGCGCGCGCCGGCCTGAGGGCCCGGCGCGGGCTCGTTGCCAAGAACGCGCCCCGCCGTGATAATCGGGCAACGGGCGAGCGGAAGAGCGGGGACGGCCGGGCATGCGCCCTGCGCCCCCTCGGCGCCGGGCTGCCGATGGCCGAAGACACCATTCTCGAGACGCAGGGGCTCACCAAGGAGTTCAAGGGTTTCGTCGCGGTCAAGGACGTGAACCTCGCGGTCGGTCGCGGAACGATTCACGCGCTGATCGGACCCAACGGTGCCGGCAAGACGACCTGCTTCAACCTGCTCACCCATTTCCTGACGCCGACCCGGGGCCGGATCTTCTACAACCGCCGCGAGATCACCGGATCGCGACCGGCGGCGATCGCGCGGATGGGGCTCGTGCGCTCGTTCCAGATCTCCGCGGTGTTCCCGCACCTGACGGCGCTCGAGAATGTCCGCGTCGCGCTGCAGAGGAAACGCGGCCGCTCGCTGGATTTCTGGCGCTCGGAGCGGGTGCTGCGCGAGCACGATGCGCGCGCCCGCGAGCTGCTCGACGCGGTCGGGCTCGAGGCGTTCGGGGCCACGACGGCGGTCGAACTTCCCTACGGCCGCAAGCGCGCGCTGGAGATCGCGACCACGCTGGCGCTCGATCCTGAGATGCTGCTGCTCGACGAGCCGACCGCCGGCATGACGCACGAGGACGTCGAGCGGATCGCTGAGCTGATCAGGAAGGTGGCGGCCAGCCGGACCGTGCTGATGGTCGAGCACAACCTGTCGGTGGTGTCGACGCTGTCGCACCGCATCACGGTGCTTGCGCGCGGCGAGATCCTCGCCGACGGCGACTACGCGTCGGTGTCGAGGAATCCCGCCGTCGTCGAGGCCTACCTCGGAGCCAGCCATGCCTGAAGACGCGCAGCGCGAGCGTCCTGCAGCGGCCTCCCGCGGCGCACCGCTGCTTGCCGTCCGGGATCTGCAGGCTTGGTATGGCGAATCGCACATCCTGCACGGCGTCTCGTTCGACGTTGCGCCGGGCGAGGTCGTGACGCTGCTCGGCCGCAACGGTGCCGGCAAGACGACGACGCTGAAGTCGATCATGGGCGTCGTGCCGCGGCGCGTCGGATCGATCGTGTTCGAGGGCGTCGAGACGATCGGGCTCGCGTCCAACCGCATCGCCAGGCTGGGACTCGCGTGGTGTCCGGAGGAACGCGGCATCTTCGCAAGCCTCGATGTCGAGGAAAACCTGATGCTGCCGCCCAGGGTCCGCGACGGCGGGCTGTCGGTCGAGCAGATCTACGAGCTCTTCCCGAATCTCGCCGAGCGCCGCAGGAGCCAGGGCACCAAGCTCTCGGGGGGTGAGCAGCAGATGCTTGCGATCGGACGGATCCTGCGCACGGGCGCGCGGCTGTTGCTGCTCGACGAACCGACCGAGGGTCTCGCCCCGGTCATCGTCCAGCAGATCGGTCGCACGATCGTCAAGCTCAAGGCGCAGGGGTTCACCATCCTGCTGGTCGAGCAGAACTTCCATTTCGCGGCGACGGTCGCCGACCGGCACTGCGTGATGGAGCACGGACGCATCGTCGACGTGATCGACAACGCCGAGCTCGATGCGAACATGTCCAAGCTCCACGGATACCTCGGCGTGTGAAGCACGCCGTGATGTGGTCGTCATAACCCTGTGCAGAGGAGAATCGTCATGAACAAGATGAAGATGGGCTTCCTTGCCCTGGCCGTCGCCAGCGCGTTGGCGGCCGGCAGCGCCAGCGCGCAGTACACGAACAACGAGATCAAGCTCGGCGTGCTCACCGACATGTCGAGCCTGTACACCGACCTCGCGGGCCAGGGGTCGGTCATCGCGGCCAAGATGGCGGTCGAGGATTCCGGCATCGAGAAGCGCGGCGTCAAGGTCGAGATCGTTTCGGCCGACCACCAGAACAAGCCCGACGTCGGCTCGGCGATCGCGCGCCGCTGGTATGACGCGGAAGGCGTCGATGCAATCGTCGACGTGCCGAACTCGGGCGTCGCGCTGGCGATCTCCCAGATCACGAAGGACAAGAACAAGGTGTTCCTCGCATCCGGGCCCGGCACCTCCGACCTGACCGGCAAGGCGTGCACGCCCAACACCGTGCATTTCACCTACGACACCTGGATGCTCGCGAACGGGACGGGTACCGCGATCACCAAGCAGGGCGGCAACACGTGGTTCTTCATCGCCGCCGACTACGCGTTCGGGCAGGCGCTCGAGCGCGACACGACGGCGGCGGTCCTGAAGGCGGGCGGCAAGGTGCTGGGCGACGTGAAGGCTCCGCTCAACACGCAGGACTTCTCGTCGTTCCTGCTGCAGGCGCAGGCGTCGAAGGCCAAGGTGATCGGGCTGGCCAATGCCGGTGGCGACACGACGAACTCGATCAAGCAGGCGGCCGAGTTCGGCATCGTCAAGGGCGGGCAGCAGCTCGCCGGGCTGCTGGTGTTCCTCACCGACGTCCACGCGATGGGATTGCAGACCGCGCAGGGCCTGACGCTGACGACCACGTTCTACTGGGACATGAACGACAAGACCCGCGCGTTCGCCAAGCGCTTCGCAGCGCAGGACAACGGGATCTATCCGACGATGGTGCACGCCGGCGTCTATGCATCGGTGCTTCACTACCTGAAGGCGGTCGAGGCGCTGGGCAGTGATGCGGACGGCGCCAAGGTCGTCGCCAAGATGAAGTCGATGCCCACCGATGACCCGCTGTTCGGCAAGGGCTCGATCCGCATCGACGGGCGCGCGATCCATCCCGCCTACCTCGTCCAGGTCAAGTCGCCGGCCGAATCGAAGTACCCGTGGGATTACTACAAGATCCTCGCGACGATCCCGGCCGACGAGGCCTTCCGGCCGCTGAAGGACGGCGGGTGCTACCTCGTCAAGTGACCCATCGCGCCGGAACCCTCACCCCGGCCCTCTCTCCTCCGGGGAGTGGGTGCCGCGCGGGCGCGCGGCGGGTGAGGGATCGCGGGCCGCTTGCGCTGAGCGGATGATCTCCATGCAGGCGCTCTTCGGACAGCTGCTGGTCGGGCTCATCAACGGCGCGTTCTACGCGATGCTGTCGCTCGGCCTCGCCATCATCTTCGGCCTGCTCAACATCATCAACTTCACGCACGGCGCCCAGTACATGATGGGAGCGTTCTGTGCGTGGTTCCTGCTGCAGTACGTCCACATCGGCGACTGGCACCCCGGGTACTGGTCGTCGCTCGTCATCGCCCCGGTCGTCGTCGGAGCGATCGGCATCGTCATCGAGCGCTCGATGCTGAGGCGCCTGTACAAGCTGGATCACCTGTACGGGCTGCTGCTCACGTTCGGGCTCGCGCTGGTGATCCAGGGGCTGTTCCGCAACGAGTTCGGCTCGTCGGGCATGCCCTACCAGATCCCGTCGCTGCTGGCCGGCGCCGTCAACCTGGGCTTCATGTACCTGCCGATCTACCGGGCATGGGTCATCGTCTCGTCGCTGGTGATCTGCGTCGCCACCTGGTACGTCGTCGAGCGCACGAAGCTCGGCAGCTACCTGCGCGCCGCCACCGAGAATCCGGCGCTGGTGCAGGCGTTCGGGATCAACGTGCCCCTGATGATCACGTTGACGTTCGGTTTCGGGGTCGGCCTCGCCGCGCTCGCCGGCGTCATGGCCGCGCCGATCTACCAGGTCAATCCGCTGATGGGGGCCGACCTGATCATCGTGGTGTTCGCGGTCGTCGTGATCGGGGGAATGGGCTCGATCATGGGCGCGATCCTGACCGGGTTCGGCCTCGGCATCGTCGAGGGACTGACCAAGTATTTCTACGCCGAGGCGTCGACGACCGTGATCTTCGTGATCATGGTCGTCGTGCTGATGATCAAGCCGGCAGGACTGTTCGGGCGGGAGCGCTGATCTTGGCGACCGAGATCCCGGTTGCCGTCGGCGGCACATCGCGCAACGGCATTCTGGTCGCGACGGCCGTCATGGCGGCAATGCTCGCGGTCGCGCCGCTGCTCGACGTCTACCCGGTGATCGTCGAGAAGGCGATGTGCTTCGCACTTTTCGCGTGCGCGTTCAACCTGCTGCTGGGTTTCGGCGGCCTGCTCTCGTTCGGGCACGCGATGTTCCTCGGCACCGCCGGCTACGTCTGCGCGTATGCGGCGAAGGGATGGGGCCTGCCTCCGGAAATCGCGATCCTGCTCGGGACCGCGGCCGCCGCAGGGCTCGGGTTCGTCGTCGGTGCGCTGGCGATCCGGCGCCAGGGCATCTATTTCGCGATGATCACCCTCGCGATCGCACAGATGATGTACTTCCTCTACGTGCAGGCGCCGTTCACGCACGGCGAGGATGGCATCCAGGCGGTGCCGCGCGGCAGGCTGTTCGGCGTGATCGACCTCTCCCACTCGCTCGCGATGTATTACACGGTGCTGGTGGTGTTCATCGCGGCGTTCCTCCTGATCTACCGGATCATCCACTCGCCGTTCGGCCAGGTGCTGAAGGCGATCCGCGAGAACGAGCCCCGCGCGATTTCGCTGGGCTACGACGCCGACCGCTACAAGCTCCTGGCGTTCGTGCTGTCGGCGACGCTGGCAGGGTTGGCCGGGGCGGTCAAGGCGATCGTTTTCCAGCTGGCGTCCCTGACCGACGTCCACTGGACGATGTCGGGCGAGGTCGTCCTGATGACGCTCCTCGGTGGCATGGGAACGATCTTCGGGCCGGTCGTCGGGGCGTTCATCCTCGTCGCGCTCGAGAACTACCTCGCCGGCTTCGGCGAATGGGTGACCGTCATCACCGGCGCGATATTCGTCGTCTGCGTGCTCGCGTTTCGCCGCGGGGTGGTGGGCGAGGCCGGTGCGTGGTGGGCGCGGCGTCGCGGCGGGACTCGGACGTCGTCGCCTGGACGCGTTTGACCCCGCCTCCCCTAACGCGATAAAATTCGAAGGTTTTGTAGGTCGCCCTCCCGGCGGCCCGTTCCGGCTTTGCGACGCGCCGGGCGCGACGAGGGCGGGTCGGGTTCCACCGGTGCAGGATGAGGCATGCGCGCCAAGCTCGTCGTAGGCAACTGGAAGATGAACGGCGGGCTGGCGGTGAATGCCCGCCTGCTTCGGCGCCTCGCGTCGGAATGGACGCCGCGCGAGGCACGCAAGCTCGTCGTGTGCGTGCCCGCACCGTATCTCGCGCAGACGCAGGCCGCGCTGTCGGCCAGTGCGGTGATGTGGGGCGTGCAGGACGTGAGCGAGCACGCGTCGGGTGCGTATACCGGCGAGGTTGCCGCGGGCATGGCAGCGGAGTTCGGGTCTCGATACGCGATCATCGGCCACTCGGAGCGCCGGAGATTGCACGGCGAGACCGATCGGGTGGTGGGCGCGAAGGCGCTTGCCGCGCTGGGTGGCGGCTTGACACCGATCGCCTGCGTCGGTGAGACGCTCGACGAGCGCGAGCGCGGTGCGACGGACGAGGTCGTTACCCGGCAGGTCGACGCGCTGATCGCTGCGCTCGGTGACAGAGCGCGCGACTGCGTGATTGCGTACGAGCCGGTGTGGGCGATCGGCACGGGCAGGACCGCGTCGCCCGAGCAGGCCCAGGCGGTCCACGCGTTGCTGCGCTCACGGCTCGCAGGCGCAGGAGCGGGCGAGGTGAGCCTGCTGTACGGCGGCAGCGTCAAGGGCTCGAACGCCGCCGCGTTGTTCGCGATGCAGGACATCGATGGTGCGCTGGTGGGTGGCGCCTCGCTCGATGCCGATGAATTTTTGACGATCGCCCGTGCCTAACGTACACGGGACGATGGAATAGGCGGTCATGAACCTGATTCAATCAATCGTGCTGGTGCTGCATGTCCTGGTGGCGATTGCCGTCATCGGCTTCGTGCTGCTGCAGCATGGAAAGGGCGCCGACATGGGCGCTGCGTTCGGCGGGGGCTCGTCGGGGAGCCTGTTCGGTTCGGCCGGTTCGGCGAATTTCCTGTCGCGGACGACCGCCGTGCTGGCGACGGTGTTTTTCCTCACCAGCGTCGCGCTGACCTGGTTCGGGTCGCGCGAGGGTACCCCTCAAGGCGTCATGGACAAGGGTGTGATGGAGCGCACGGTGGTTCCGCCTGCGGCACCCAGCGACGTGCCCCAGCCGGCGGCGGGAAGCGCGGCGACCGGCAATGCGCCCGCGGGCAGTGGCGCCGGAGGCGCAGGACCCGCACCGGCGACCGGCGTCCCGGCAGCCGCACCCGGGCAGGGCGAGGTCCCCAAGTAGAATTCGAGTTGAGCATACCGAACAGAGCAGGCCGACGTGGTGAAATTGGTAGACACGCTGTCTTGAGGGGGCAGTGGCGCAAGCCGTGGGAGTTCGAGTCTCCCCGTCGGCACCAGATTGATGCAGCGCGCCGGCAGGCAGTTCCCGCGGGAAGCTCCTGGCGGCACTGATCCACGGCAGTCGGCAACAGGCAGTTCCGCAGTTCGAAGGGCAGTACGGCACCACCCCAGGCGCAAGGCGCCGACCACGATGCTCGAACAGTACTTTCCCATCCTCGTCTTCATCCTGTTTGGCATCGGGATCGGCGCGCTGCTGCTCGTCATCGGACTCCTGGTCGGCCCCAATCGGCCCGACCCCGAGAAGCTCTCGCCTTACGAGTGCGGATTCGAGGCGTTCGAGGACGCGCGGATGAAGTTCGACGTCCGCTACTACCTCGTCGCGATCCTGTTCATCCTGTTCGATCTCGAGATCGCATTCCTCTTTCCCTGGGCGGTCGTTCTCCCCAGGATTGGCCTGTTCGGCTTCGGCGCGATGATGATCTTCCTGCTGATCCTCATCGTCGGCTTCGTCTACGAGTGGAAGAAGGGCGCGCTCGAATGGGAGTGAGGATCGACCATGGCGATTGAAGGCGTGCTGGAGAAGGGTTTCGTCACGACGACGCTCGACAGCGTGATCAACTGGGCACGCAACGGATCGATGTGGCCGATGACCTTCGGGCTCGCCTGCTGCGCGGTGGAGATGATGCACGCCGGTGCCTCGCGCTACGACCTCGATCGCTTCGGCATCGTCTTCCGGCCGAGCCCGCGGCAGTCCGACGTCATGATCGTCGCCGGCACGCTGTGCAACAAGATGGCGCCGGCGCTGCGCAAGGTCTACGACCAGATGGCCGAGCCGCGCTGGGTGATCTCGATGGGCTCTTGTGCCAACGGCGGCGGGTACTACCACTACTCGTACTCGGTGGTGCGCGGCTGCGACCGCATCGTTCCCGTCGACATCTACGTCCCCGGCTGTCCGCCGACGGCCGAGGCCCTGCTCTACGGCATCCTGCAGCTCCAGAACAAGATCTCGCGGACCAACACGATCGCGCGCTGATGGCCGGCCATACCGATACCCTGGTTGCGGCGCTGGGCAGCGCCCTCGAAGGCGTGCTTGCCGGAACGACGGCCGCACACGGCGAGGTGACGGTCGTGGTTCCGGTCGAGCGCTACGTCGACGCGATGCGCACGCTGCGCGACCGTCCCGAGCTCCGCTTCGAGACGCTGATCGACCTTTGCGGCGTCGACTACGCCCAGTACGGGGGTGGCCCGCCGCCGGGTCCGCGCTTCGCCGTCGTCAGTCACCTGCTGTCGCTGTCCAACAACCGGCGGCTGCGGGTGCGTACGTTCGCGCCCGACGACGATTTTCCGGTCGTGCCCAGCGTGATCGACATCTGGCCCTCGGTCAACTGGTTCGAGCGCGAGGCGTTCGACCTGTTCGGCATCGTGTTCCCCGGACATCCCGACCTGCGGCGGCTGCTCACCGACTACGGCTTCGTC
>DATGDG010000020.1:0-2915 GCA_035311025.1 Casimicrobiaceae bacterium | reverse complement strand
GCGCGCAGCGGGACGTCCGAACCGCGGATGGAAAAGTAAGACTGACGCGATGGAGGGTCTTCACCGCACGAATTACGTCCTGGAGGTCCGGCCGCGGATTCCTCCGCGCCTGATCCGCCTGCGCGAACTCGCCGACAACCTCTGGTACGCGTGGGATCGAGCGACCCGGTACCTGTTCGCGCACCTGGACAAGCGGCTGTGGGAAGCCGTGGGCCAGAGTCCGAAAGCGCTGCTCAATCGCGTCGACGAGCAGCGGCTGATCGATGCGGCCGACGATCCGCTATACATGGACCGCTACAACCGGGTGCTCTCGGCCTACGACACCTACCATGGGGAGTCGCGCAGGCGGACCGCCGGGGAACGACTTGCCCCGGACGAACTCGTCGCCTACTTCTGCGCCGAGTTCGGTTTTCACGAGAGCCTTCCGATCTATTCCGGTGGCCTGGGCATACTCGCCGGCGACCACTGCAAGGCTGCGAGCGACCTGCGGCTGCCATTCGTCGGCGTCGGGCTGCTCTATCGCCAGGGCTACTTCCTGCAGACGATCGACAGCGACGGCAACCAGAATGCCGCCTACAACGATGCCGATTTCGACGATCTGCCGGTGACGCCCGTCCTGACCGAAGGCGGTGGTGAACTGCACGTGGTCGTCGATATCGAATCGCGACGGGTCGAGGTCAAGGTGTGGCAGGCGCGGGTCGGGCACGTGATGCTCTATCTGCTCGACACCGATCTCGCCTCGAATACCGACGCCGACCGTGAGATCACGCACCGCCTCTACGGCGGCGACCGCGTGACACGCATCGAGCAGGAGATCGTCCTGGGTGTCGGCGGCGCGCGTGCGCTCGCGGCGATCGGTCTCGAGCCCGCCGTGTGGCACGTCAACGAAGGGCACGCCGCCTTTCTCATCCTCGAGCGCATGCGCCGGAAGATCGCGGAAGGGGGAGAGTTCGCGAGTGCCCTCGAGATGGTCGCCGCGAGCACGGTGTTCACGACCCACACCGTGGTGCCCGCCGGCCACGACCGCTTCGAACCGGCGCTGGTTCGACGCCATTTCGAGGGCTTCCTGCGCGACACCAGGGCGACGGAGCAGCAACTGCTCGCGCTGGGCGGCGGCGATGCCGGCGCGGAGTTCGACATGACGACGCTCGCCGTCCGCGGGTCGCGCTACCAGAACGGCGTGAGCCGAATCCACGGTGAGGTGACGGCGCGGATGCTCAAGGATCTGTGGCCACAGATCCCCAGCGAAGAGAATCCGGTGAAGTCGATCACCAACGGCGTGCACACCCCGACGTTCCTCGCGCCGGAGCTGCGGATGCTGTTCGACCGCTACATGGAGCTGGCGGCCGAGCCGCGCTATTCCGGGGCAGGCCTGCGCGCCGGCCTCGAGGCGATTCCGGACCACCTGTTCTGGAGCGTGCGTCAGCAGCTGAAAGCGCAATTGCTCCACCTGGTGCGCCATCGGGTGCAGGTCCAGCACTTCCGCAATCACGGCAGCGAGGCGCATCTCGACCGCTTGCTCAAATGGGTCGATCCCGCCAATCCCGGCGTGCTGACCATCGGATTCGGCCGGCGCTTCGCCCAGTACAAGCGTGCGACGCTGCTGTTCGACGATCTCGACCGGTTGTCGGAGATCATGTCGGACCCCGAGCATCCGATCGTGTTCCTGTTTGCGGGCAAGGCGCATCCGGCCGACGGTCCCGGGATCGACGCAATGCGGCGCGTCCAGGAAGTTGCGCGGATGCCGAGGTTCGAGGGCCGGATACTGCTGATCGAGGGTTACGACCTCCGGCTGTCGCGACGCATGGTCTGCGGCACCGATGTCTGGCTCAACAATCCCGTGTATCCGCTCGAGGCCTCGGGGACATCGGGAATGAAGGCCGGGATCAACGGCGTGATCAACCTGTCGGTGCTCGACGGATGGTGGGGCGAGGGGCACACGGGAGACAACGGCTGGGCGATCAAGCCCGCTTCGACCCGCCTCGATCCGCAGCAGCGCGACCACGAAGAGGCGCGCACGCTCTACGAGATCCTGCAGGACCAGGTGATTCCGCTGTACTACGCGCGGGGCAGCATGGGCCATTCGCCCGGATGGATCGCGATGGCCAAGCGGTCGATCGCGAGTCTGCTGCCGCGCTTCAATGCCGGACGCATGGTCGGGGAGTACGTATCGGACTGCTACCTGCCGGCGGTGCGTCTGGGACGCCGCTACGCGGAGGGCAGCGGCGCGCTGGCAGCCGGCGTCGCCGCCTGGAAGGCGCGCGTTCGCAGCGCGTGGGCAGGGGTGGCGATACGCCGGCTGGACACGCCGGTGCGGCGGATCGGCTTCGGGGAAAGCATCTCCCTGCGGATCGGCGTGCGCCTCAACGGCCTGCACCCCGACGACATTGCAGTCGAGGCCGTGATGACGCGCCGGATCGGCGGCGACGACGATCGCTGCGTTTACCCGCTCGCTCCGGAAGGCCCGATCGGCGACGGCGGCGAGCAGGTCTATTCGTTCGATCTCGCCCCGGAGCTCTGCGGACACCTCGACTACGCGATCCGCGCATATCCGTGGCACGACGCGCTGGCGCACCGGTTCGAGACCGGGCTGATGGTCTGGGCGTGATCCTGGCGGGCGACATCGGGGGCACCACCACGCGGCTCGCGTGGTTCGACACGAGCGGCGGGTGCCTGAAGCGAACCTCGGTGCGGGACTATCCGAGCCGCGACTACGCCGGTCTCGACGCCATCGCGCGTGAATTCGTCGGCATGCGGAGCGAGCCGATCGACCACGCCGCGTTCGGCATCGCCGGCCCCGTTCGCGCGGGAAGGGTGGCGACGACGAACCTGCCGTGGAGTGTCGACGCCGGCGGGCTGTCCGCCGCGCTCGGCGTCGCCGCGGTATCGCTGCTCAACGATGTCGAAGCCAACGT
>DATGDG010000019.1:0-3879 GCA_035311025.1 Casimicrobiaceae bacterium | reverse complement strand
GATGCATGGCGGATGTCCGAGGTGTCGAAATCCGCATCGTCGGGCTGGACCTCGACGCGGATCGCATCCTTGAAGCCGATGCGCTCGAATGCCTTGTTCCATTCGAGAATCCCCTCCCGGATCGGCTCGCGGTACTTGACCGGGATGTTCCGGTCGAGCCAGAACACGATCGGCTGCTTCGGCTCGGACATCGCCGCCGCGGGGTCCTTTTTCTCCAGGCGCCAGCGGTCGGCGTAATGGCGCACCGGGACGCGCGGGATGTCGGAAGTGAAGTCGAGGATGTCGGTCGTGAAATAGCCGATGCGATCGTCGGCCGGCCGCGGATGCATCGGGACGTCGGGCAGCGTGGCGAACGTGTAGTAGTAGCCGAGGAACATGCTGCGCACGTCCGGCAGCGTCGATGGCGGGGGCGGCAGCGTCGACTTTGCGGGCGGCGGCGGCGGCAGCACGAGTCGCGACAGCGCGTAATGTGCGGAGACCTCCAGCGCCACGTTGTCCGGGCTCGCCCAGAGCTTGCCGAACGACGAGTTGCGGGCGTCGAAGGCGTAGGGCTGGCGATAGACCCCCTCGAGGAACGGCACCGCCGCCGGGATGTCGGCGAACAGCAGTGCATTGGCGTCGATCAGCACCGACTTGCGCTCCGGACTGGGCTGCGAGGCGATCGGTGCCGTCGTCAGCAGGCTGTCCGAGAACCCGGCGGCGACCGCGCGCGCTTCGGGCGTTCCCGCCTTGGCCGTGTACTTCTCGTTCCTGGCGATCAGCTGCACCGTGTTGCCGTGCTTGTGGAACACGACGATCTGCGCGACGCCGACCGGGTAGGTCATCGAGCCGCCGAACAGCCGGTGCTCGCCGATGCCGTGGTTCAGCGCCGACTTGAAGAAATAGGGCTTGTCGAACTGGTCGGGCGCGATCTCGATCCAGACCTTGTCGTCCTTCCGCCACAGGTTGAACAGGCCTGCCGATTCCGTCGCGCCCTTGATGACCTCGGCGAACGGCTTCGCTGCCTGGGCCGCCTGGGCTGCCGCGGTGGCGGCTGCGACCGCGGCCGTCGCGCTGGGGGCTGTCGGCGGTGCCGCGCCCGGTCCCGTGGCGCCCGCTTCCCCCGGATGCTCGGTCGCCGCCGTCGCGGCGGCCGCGGCGATCGCCGCGGTTACGCCGGATGGGGTCGCGCCCGGCGCAGGGATGCTCGCGCAGCCCGCGACCAGGAACGGGCCGAGGGCCGATGTCAGGATCGCGATGCGGGCAAGGCGCTGTTGCAGCATTGATCGAGGGCTCCAGTGCAGGGTGCGGCGAAAGCGGCAGCTGCGCCGCAGTCGCCGGGGACGTTCAGGGCGCAACGGTCTCGCCGCGCAACGAGTGCGGAAGTGCTGCGGTGACGACGACGTCGACGTAATGGCCGATTGCAGCCGCATTCCCGGCGAAGTTGACGACGCGATTGTTGTCGGTGCGCCCAGCGAGTTCCCGCGCGTCCTTGGCCGAGCGTCCGGTCACCAGCACCCGCTCGCGCCGGCCGACCATCGACGCGCTCACGGCGCGATACTGCGAATCGACCAGCGCCTGCAGGCGCTCGAGGCGGCGCTGTGCGACGTCAGCAGGCACGCGTTCGGGCAGGTCGGCGGCGGGCGTGCCGGGGCGGGCGCTGTAGGCGAAGCTGAATGCACCGTCGAAACCCACGTCCTCGATCAGGCGCAGGGTCAGCTCGAAATCCGCCTCGGTCTCGCCCGGGAAGCCGACGATGAAATCCGAGGTCAGCGACAGCCCGGGACGCTCCGCACGCAGCCTGCGCACGATCGACTTGTACTCGAGTGTCGTGTAGCCGCGCTTCATCGCGGCGAGGACGCGATCGGATCCGGACTGCACCGGCAGGTGCAGGTGCGACACGAGCTTGTCGACCCTGCCGTAGGCGGCGACGAGCCGCGAGGTCATTTCCTTCGGGTGGGAGGTCGTGTAGCGCAGGCGCTCGATGCCCGGAACCGCGGCGGCATACTCGAGCAGCAGCGCCAGGTCCGCAACCTCGCCGCCGGCCCCGGCCGTCGCGCTCCGGTAGGCGTTGACGTTCTGCCCCAGCAGGGTCAGTTCCTTCACCCCCTGGAGGGCGAGATCGGCGATCTCGGTCAGCACGTCGTCGAAGCGGCGGGAGACCTCCTCGCCGCGCGTGTAGGGGACGATGCAGAACGAGCAGTACTTGCTGCAGCCCTCCATGATCGACACGAATGCGCTCGCCCCCTCGACGCGGGGTGGGGGCAGGTGATCGAACTTCTCGATCTCGGGAAACGACACGTCGACCTGCGGCGCACCGGTGTCGCGACGCGCGCGGATCATCGCCGGCAGGCGGTGCAGGGTCTGTGGCCCGAACACGACGTCGACGTAAGGGGCGCGCTCGACGATGGCCGCGCCTTCCTGCGACGCGACGCAGCCGCCGACGCCGATGATCAGGTCGGGCCGTGCGGCCTTGAGCGCCCGCACGCGGCCCAGGTCGTGGAACACGCGCTCCTGCGCCTTCTCGCGTACCGAGCAGGTATTGAACAGGATGACGTCGGCGTCCTCGGGCCGGTCGGTCAGCGCCAGGCCGTCGGAGTCGGCGAGCACGTCGGCCATGCGGTCCGAGTCGTACTCGTTCATCTGGCAGCCGAACGTGCGGATGTAGAGCTTGCGGTTCACTCGCGGGTGGTCGGTCGGTGGCGCGGTCCGGCGCGTCTGCGCCGTGAGCCGAACCTGTCATTTTAGCAAACGACCCCGAGCAGGGCCGCGAACCGCGGGCCGTGGCCCTGCTCGGCCCCCGAGCAGTAGAATTGCAATTGCAGGTGTCCGCCGGACGTCATCGATCCGGCGGGTGAAACGGGAACGCGGTGCGGCGCCAGATCGGGAGCGCCAAGGCCGCGGCTGCCCCCGCAACGGTAAGCCGGTGCGGATCGTCCGAACATCGAGACAGGGCCACTGACCGCGTCGCGGTCGGGAAGGCCGGACGATCAAGACCGGCAAGCCCGGAGACCGGCCTGCACCGCGCGCGTCATCCCAGGGTGTCGCGCGGGGAGTGAACCGCAGCGCGGGGTCCCGTTGCCGCTCGCAGGCGCATATCGCGCCATCGCCGGGCCGGAAGGCCACGCGATGGCCCGCGTGCCTGCCTGCGTCGTTGCGATGCCCGCGTTGTGCCGAGCACTGTCCGTGCGGGGTTCCCACGGCATGACCAGAGCGAGCATCCGATGCCCAGCAGGCCGCAGCGCGGGCGAACCGGTCACCCGGTCCGCATCACCCTGTTCTTCCACGTCGTTCTCGCCGCGATCGCGGCGTCGTCTTGCGCGCACGCGCAGGCCGTCCAGATTCCGAAGGGGACGGCGATCCTGGAGCCGGTCGTCGTCACGGCAGCGCGGGGCCCCCAGTCGGCCGAGGACCTCGTCGCCGACGTGACGGTCATCGGCGCCGACGCCATCGCGCTGAGCGGCGTCGACAGCCTGGCGTCGTTGCTGCAGCGCCAGCCCGGGGTCGAGATCGCCCGCAACGGCGGCCCCGGCGCGACGTCGGGGATCTTCCTGCGCGGTGCGAACGCGACCCAGACGCTGGTCCTGATCGACGGCATGCGCGTTTCCTCGTCGTCGAGCGGCACGACGGCACTGGAGGGGATTCCCCTCGACCAGGTCGATCACATCGAGATCCTGCGCGGACCCGCGTCGAGCCTCTATGGCGCCGATGCGATCGGCGGGGTCATCCAGATCTTCACCAGGCGCGGCGAGCGCGGCATGCACGCGAATGCCTCGGTCGGCTACGGAACCTACGAGACCTCGTCGGGCACCGCCGGAATCTCCGGCGGTACCGCCCTTGCGCGAGGCTCGCTGCAGCTGTCCTCGCGGCACAGCGAGGGCTTCAATGCAATCACCAATC
>DATGDG010000018.1:0-3995 GCA_035311025.1 Casimicrobiaceae bacterium | reverse complement strand
GGCGCCCAAAGAGGATCTGCAGGGTGGGCTGCTCGACTGCAGCGCCGATGGATTCGGCAAGGCAATGGACATCTCATGCCATTCCTTCATCCGCATGGCCAAGCTGGCCGCGCCTTTGATGACCGACGGCGGCACGCTGTTCGCGATGAGCTACCACGGCGCGCAGAAGGTAGTGACGAACTACAACGTCATGGGGCCGGTCAAGGCGGCGCTGGAGGCATCGTGCCGCTACCTTGCCTACGAGCTCGGCCCGCGCAAGATCCGCGTGCACGCGATCTCGCCGGGCCCGCTCAAGACGCGCGCCGCCTCGGGGCTCAGGGACTTCGACCTGCTGCTGAACGAGGCCGTGCAGCGCGCGCCGGTCGGCGAGCTGGTCGACATCATGGACGTCGGCTTCGCGGTCGCGTTCCTCGCCACGCCGTACGCGCGCCGCATCACCGGCGAGACGATGTACGTCGACGGCGGCGTCAACATCATGGCCTGAGCCGCGCGCGAGGGGGGGAGAACACATGACTAGAGAATTCCGTGCGGCATTCGCCGTGCTGCTCCTCGCGGCATTCGCCGCGGGCTGCGAGAAAGAGGCGCCCAAGGCGACGCCGCCCGCGCCGCAGGTGACGGTGATGGAGGTCAAGCCGCAGACCATCCCGTACGTGCCGACCTTCGTCGCGCAGACCGAGAGCTCGCGCCAGGTCGACATCGTTGCGCGCGTCTCGGGGTTCCTGGACAAGATCGCCTACCGCGAGGGCGACGTGGTGAAGCAGGGCCAGATCCTGTTTCAGCTCGACCCGAAGCCCTTCCAGGCGCAGCTCGACGCCGCCAAGGGTGAGCTCGCGGCGCAGCAGGCGCGCCTGTTCACCGCGCGTGCGACGCTCGACCGCGTCAAGCCGCTCGCGGCGCAGAACGCGGTCTCGCAGTACGACCTGGACAAGGCCACCGGCGAGTTCGAGGCGGCCAACGCGGCGGTGTTCGCCGCCCAGGCGAAAGTGAAGGAGGCGGAGCTGAACCTCGGCTACACCACGATCCGCACCCCGGTCACCGGCGTGGCGAGCCGCTCGGCTTGGCGCGAGGGCGCATACCTGAACGCGATGTCGCCCGAGTCGAAGCTCACCTACGTCGCGGCGCTCGACCCGATCTGGGTCAACTTCAGCGTGTCGCAGAACCAGATGGCCGGCATCCGTGAGCTGCGCGAGAAGGGGCTGGTCGTCACGCCGAAAGACGACGACTACACCGTCGAGCTCGTGATGCCCGACGGGCGGCCGTACCCCGACAAGGGCAAGATCAGCTTCGCCGCGCCTTCGTTCAGCCAGGACACGGGCTCGTTCCTCGTGCGCGCCGTGCTGCCCAATCCCAAGAACGAATTGCGCCCGGGGATGTTCGTGACCGCGAAGGTCGAAGGCGCGGTGCGGCCGGACGCGATCGTCGTGCCGCAGCTCGCCGTGCAGCAGGGCTCGAACGGGCACCTGGTGTACGTCGTCAAGCCCGACGGCACGGCCGAAGTGCGGCCGGTCGTGGTCGGCGACTACTACGGCGAAAAGGACATCGTCATCCAGGGCGGCCTGCGCGCGGGCGACCGCGTGGTGGTCGACGGCGTACTCAAGGTCGTTCCGGGCCAGCCGGTGAAAGTGACCGCTCCCGGCGCGGAGAAGCAACAAAAGCGCCAATAAGAATTCATGTTCACGCACTTCTTCATCGACCGGCCGATCCTCTCGTCGGTCATCTCGATCCTGATCGTGCTCGGCGGCCTGGTGGCGATGTCCGTCGCGCCGATCGAGCAGTACCCCGACATGGCGCCGCCGCAGGTCTCGGTCGACGCGCGCTACCCGGGCGCGACCGCCGAGGTGATCGCCAACCAGGTCGCCGCGCCGATCGAGACGCAGATCAACGGCGTGGACAACCTGCTGTACTTCTACTCGACCAGCTCCTCGAGCGGCAACGTCACGATCAACGTGTTCTTCAACCCCGGCTCGAACCCGGACATCAACCAGGTCAACGTGCAGAACCGCGTGAGCCAGGCGACCGCGCAGCTGCCGCAGGCGGTGGTGCAGCAGGGCATCACGGTGGACAAGAAGTCCTCGAGCATCATGATGGTGATCTCGATCTACTCGCCCGACGACCGCTACGACGCGACCTACCTCGACAACTACACCAACCTGTACGTGCTCGAGGAGCTGAAGCGCGTGCGCGGCGCGAACCGCGCCACCGTGCTCGGCATCCCGGACATCGCGATGCGCGTCTGGCTCAAGCCCGACCGCATGGCGCAGCTCGGCATCACGACGCAGGAAGTGGCTGCCGCGATCCAGAGCCAGAACCAGACCTTCGGGGTCGGGCAGATCGGCGCCGAGCCGGCGCTGCCCGGCGTCGAGCAGCAATTCGTCGTCACCGCCCAGGGCCTGCTCACCAAGCCCGAGGAGTTTGAGAACATCATCGTGCGCGCCGCGAAGCAGGGCACGGCGATCGTACGCATCAAGGACATCGGCCGCGTCGAGCTGGCCAAGCGCGACTACTCGATCAAGAGCCGCATGAACGGCAAGACCGCGACCACGATCGTCGTCTACCAGCAGCCGGGCGCGAATGCGGTCGACACCGCGAACGCGGTGCGCAAGCGGCTGGACGAGCTGAAGAAGCAGTTCCCCACGGGTCTCGACTACAAGATCGTGCTCGACACCAGCCGCTTCACGCTCAACTCGATCGAGAAGGTGGTGCACACTTTCTTCGAGGCGGTGGTGCTGGTCGTGCTGGTGGTGTTCCTGTTCCTGCAGAGCCTGCGCGCCACCGTGATCCCGATCCTCGCGGTGCCGATATCGATCGTCGGCACCTTCGTCGGCATGCACCTGATCGGGATCTCGGTGAACATGCTGACGCTGTTCGGCATGATCCTGGCGATCGGCCTGGTGGTCGACGACGCGATCGTGGTGGTCGAGAACGTCGAGACGAACATGACCAAGCATTCGCTCTCGGCGCTCGAGGCGGCCAAGCGCGCCATGGCCGAGATCGCCGGCGCGCTGATCTCGATCGTGCTGGTGCTGGTCGCGGTGTTCCTGCCCGTCGCCTTCCTCGGCGGCGTGACCGGCACGCTGTACAAGCAGTTCGCGATCACCATCTCGATCTCGATGGTGATCTCCGGGATCATGGCGCTCACGCTCTCGCCCGCGCTCGCGGCGATCATCATCCGCGCGCACCACGGCGAGAAGAAGGGCTTCTTCCGCTGGTTCGAGAACTCCTTCGCCGCGCTGCAGAGGGGCTACGTCGGCGTCGTCGCGCGCGTCGTGCAGGCGTGGCCGATCTCGCTCGCGGCGTTCGGCGCCGTGATCTTCGGCATCTTCACCCTGTTCCGCATCCTGCCCTCGAGCTTCGTGCCCGAGGAAGATCAGGGCTACTTCTTCATCGTCGCGCAGGCGCCCGACAGCGCCAGCCTGAACGTGGTCGACCACTTCACCGCCAAGGCCGCGAAGATCGTGCTCGACGATCCGGCGGTCTCCGACCTCGGCGTCGTCAACGGCTACAGCCTGATCGACGGCCAGTTCTCGAACAATTCCGCGATCATGTTCGCGCTGCTCAAGCCCTTCGAGGAGCGCAAGGACAAGGAGCAGCTCGTGTTCGCCGCGCTCAAGCGCCTGAACGCGAAGTTCTACGGCCTGAAGGAGGGCTTCGCGTTCGCGCTAAACCCGCCCTCGATCCCGGGCCTCGGGGTCACCGGCGGCTTCGAGTTCTACGTCCAGAACCGCGGCTCGGGCGACGCGCGCGCCACCGGCGCGGCGGTGCAGGCCTTCCTCGCCAAGGCGCGCCAGCGGCCCGAGCTCGCCGGGGTCAACACCACCTACCGGGCGGCCAGCCAGCAGCTGTTCGTCGACCTGGACCGCAACCGCGCCGAGGTGCTCGGCGTGCCGGTGCAGGACGTGTTCCAGACCATCCAGACGTACTTCGGCTCGTCGATCGCGGGCCAGTTCAGCCAGTTCAGCCGCGTGTGGTGGGTGATCATGCAGGGCGACGCGCAG
>DATGDG010000017.1:0-2235 GCA_035311025.1 Casimicrobiaceae bacterium | reverse complement strand
GCGGCCGAGCAGCTCGATCGGCACGCGTCCGCGATAGTGCCTGAGGTCAAGCTCGACCGGCTGCGCCGAGCGTCCGAGATTGGCGACGCAGAGTATCGTCTCGTCCTCGTACTCGCGGAGGTAGGCCAGTACCTTGCGGTTGCCCGGCTTCAGGAACGCCAGGCGGCCGCGGCCGAACGCGCGGCTTGCACCCCGCACGGCGAGCAGCCGCTTCATCCAGTGGAGCAGCGACGCCGGATCCCGCAACTGCGCCTCGACGTTCACCGCCTGGAAGCCGTACACCGGATCCATGATCGGCGGCAGGTAGAGGCGCTGGGGATCGGCCCGGGAGAAACCGGCGTTGCGATCGGGCGCCCATTGCATCGGCGTGCGCACGCCATCGCGGTCGCCCAGGTAGATGTTGTCGCCCATGCCGATCTCGTCGCCGTAATAGATGATCGGCGATCCGGGCATCGACAGCAGCAGGCTGTTCATCAGCTTGATGCGGTCCGGGTCGTTGTCCATCAGCGACGCGAGCCGGCGCCGGATGCCGAGGTTGATGCGCGCGCGCGCGTCGGCGGCGTACATCCGGTACATGTAGTCGCGTTCCTTGCTGGTGACCATCTCCAGCGTGAGCTCGTCGTGGTTGCGCAGGAAGATCGCCCACTGGGCGCTCGCGGGGATCTCCGGAGTCTGCTGCATGATCTCGACGATCGGATGCCTGTCCTCCTCGGCGATCGCCATGTACATCCGCGGCATCAGCGGGAAGTGGTAGGCCATGTGGCACTCGTCGCCGTTGCCGAAGTATTCGCGCACGTCCTCGGGCCACTGGTTGGCCTCGGCGAGGAGGACCCGGTTCGGATAGTGGGCGTCGACCAGCGCGCGCAGCTCCTTGATCACCGCATGCGTCTCGGGGAGGTTCTCGTTGGTCGTGCCCTCGCGTTCGATGAGGTAAGGGATCGCGTCGAGCCTGAACCCGTCGACGCCCATGTCAAGCCAGAACCGCATCGCGCGGAAGATCGCCTTGCGCACGCTCGGATTGTCGAAATTGAGGTCGGGCTGGTGACTGAAGAAGCGATGCCAGTAGTAGGCCTTCGCCACCGGATCGAACGCCCAGTTCGACGTCTCCGTATCGGTGAAGATGATGCGCGTGCCGCGGTACTTCTGGTCGGTCTCGCTCCATACGTAGAAGTTGCGCTTCGACGAGCCCGCCGGCGCGCGGCGCGCCGCCTGGAACCACGGGTGCTGGTCGGAGGTGTGGTTGACGATGAGCTCGGTGATCACGCGCAGGCCGCGCTGGTGCGCCTCGCGCATGAAGATGCGGAAATCGTGACGGCTCCCGTACTGCGGGTGGACGTTGCGGTAGTCGGCGACGTCGTAGCCGTCGTCCTTGAGCGGGGACGGATAGAACGGCAGCAGCCAGAGCGTGTTGACGCCGAGGTCCCGGACGTAGTCGAGCTTCGAGGTCAGACCCTTGAGGTCACCGATGCCGTCGTCGTTGGAGTCGAAGAACGCCTTGACGTGGAGCTGGTAGACGATGGCGTCCTTGTACCAGTGGGGATCGGCCGC
Source organism: Casimicrobiaceae bacterium (assembly GCA_035311025.1). Taxonomy (GTDB): domain Bacteria; phylum Pseudomonadota; class Gammaproteobacteria; order Burkholderiales; family Casimicrobiaceae; genus VBCG01. The sequence continues at coordinate 687 of DATGDG010000017.1, read as the reverse complement.
CGGGGCGCGGTCCGGCGCGACCGACGCGGATTCCGGCAGCGGCAGGGACTCGTTCACGCGGTCCTCCATGGGCCTGCGCTCACAGGTAGTAGTCGAAGTCGCGCTCGGTGCGGACCCTCCGGCGGAGCCGGAAGACGTGTGCCGGCGCGCGCTCCGGGTCGAGCTGCACGTAGTTGCGTGCCCCGGTCCACAGGTAGCGCGCGTCGCTCAACAGCTCGTGCATCTGGTACGGCATGCGTGCGTCGAGCCCGAGAGCCTCCAGATCGAGCTCGACCCAGCCGGACTGCACGTGGTAGGGGTCGAGGTTCACGACAGCGACGACGAAGTTGTCCCCGCCCTCGGTTCCTTTCGAATAGCAGATGAGGTTCTCGTTGTCGACCGCGTGGAAGCGCAGCCCCTCGTCGGACTGCAGGGCGGGGTTGTCGCGCCGCACCCGGTTCACCCGCGCGATCACCTCGGCGAGGCCGTCGGGTCGGTCCAGCGCCCACGATCGCAGCTGGTATTTCTCCGAATCGAGATACTCCTCGCTCCCCGGCTCGCGCGGCGCGGACTCGGCCAGCTCGTAGGCCGGTCCGTAGATGCCGTAGCTGGCGGCGAGCGTGGCCGCGAGCACCAGGCGCGCCTGGAACATGGGGCGGCCGCCGTACTGGAGCGCCTCCGGCAGGATGTCCGGCGTGTTGGGCCAGA
>DATGDG010000016.1:0-2880 GCA_035311025.1 Casimicrobiaceae bacterium | reverse complement strand
GGAATGGCTGCTGCTGCAGGCGTTCCTGTTCACCCCGACGCTGCCCCAGTCGTTCATCAACATGCTGGTCCCGCTGGCGGCGGCCGCGCTGGTGCTCGCCGTCGCGCTCGCCGGCTACGTGATGGTGAAGTTCTACGGGGTGATCTTCCTCGGCCGTCCGCGCGAGCCGAGCCTCGCCTACGCTCACGACGCCGGCGGTTTCGAGCGCGCGGCCCTGGTCGCGCTGGCGGCGGCCTGCGTGCTGCTGGGGATCTTTCCCGCGACGGTCCTTTCCGCCATCGACCACGTCACGTCGCTGCTGGTCGGCTCGCCCGCGAGCGGCAGCGACACGAACTGGCTGTTGCTCGCGCCGATGGGGGCGGAACGCTCGAGCTACAGCCCGCTGGTCGTGCTCGTCGCGATCGTCGGAGCGGTGCTCGTCACCATCCAGATCGTGCACCGGATGTGGCACGGCCGGGTCCGCCATTCCCCGGCGTGGGATTGCGGCTTCCCGCTGCAGACGCCGCGGATGCAGGACACCGCCGAGGGCTTCGGTCAGCCGATCCGCCAGGTCTTCGAGCCATTCTTCCGGATCGAGCGCCACCTGCCCTCGCCTTTCGACACCCGGCCGCGGTATTCGGTGACCGCGACCGATCACTGGTGGCACTGGCTGTACCTGCCGATCGCGCGCGCCTCCGAAGCCGTCGCGCGCCTGTTCGGCCTGATCCAGCGCGGCCGCATCGCGGTGTACCTGACCTACAGCTTCGTTACGCTGCTGGCGCTGCTGCTCTTCGTCCTGTGACGCTCACCGGCCTCCTCTTCCAGCTGCTGCAGATCGTCGTGGCGCTCGCCCTCGCGCCGCTCCTGATCGGCTGGGTCAACTGCTGCCGCGCGTGGCTGTCGAGCCGGAGTGCGCCGCCGATCACCCTGCCCTACCGGACCATCCGCAAGCTGTTCACCAAGGATGCGGTCGTCGCCGAGAACGCCTCGCCGATCTTCCGGATCACGCCCTACATCGTGTTCGGCGCGATGTGCTGCGCGGCGGCGATCGTGCCGTCGCTCGCCACCGCGCTGCCGTTCGCGCGCGCTGCCGATGCGATCGCCCTGGTCGGCCTGTTCGCCCTGGCGCGCGTGTTCATCGCCCTGGCCGCAATGGACGTCGGCACGTCGTTCGGCTCGCTCGGCGCCCGCCGCGAGATGTTCATCGGCTTCCTGGCCGAGCCGGCGCTGCTGATGGTGCTGTTCACCGCGTCCCTGATCTCGGGCTCGACGTCGCTCGCGACCATCGTCGACACCTTCGCGCACCGCCAGCTCGGGATCTATCCCAGCCTCGCGTTCGCCGGGGTCGCGTTCACGATGGTGTCGCTGGCCGAGAACGCCCGCATTCCGATCGACAATCCGGCAACCCACCTCGAGCTCACGATGATCCACGAGGCGATGGTGCTCGAATACTCGGCCCGGCACCTCGCGCTGCTCGAATGGGCCTCGTGGCTCAAGCTGTTCAACTACTCGTGCATCGGGCTGGCGCTGTTCGTCCCGTTCGGCATCGCGTCGGGCGACGACTGGACGGCGCTGGCGACCGCGGCGCTGGCGCTCGTCGGCAAGCTGGCCATCGGCGGGGCGCTGCTCGCGCTGATCGAGACGCTGTCGGCCAAGCTGCGGGTGTTCCGCGCGCCGGAATTCCTCGGCACGGCATTCATGCTCGCGGTGCTGGCGATGCTGGTCAACCTGCTGCTGGGAAGCTGAGGCCGCGGCCGTGACTGCGATTCCCCTTTCCTCCCAGCTGATCAACCTGTTCGCATCGGTGCTGCTGCTGCTCGCCTTCGCGATGCTCGCGCAGCGTCGCGTCGTTTCGCTGATCGACCTGTTCGCGGCGCAGGGTTTCGTGCTCGCGCTGTCGACCGCCGTGGTCGCCTGGAGCACGTCGCAACCCCACCTCTACGAATCGGCCGGGCTCACGCTGCTGCTCAAGGTGATCGTGCTGCCGTTCCTGCTCTATCGGCTGGTGAAGAAGCTCGACGTGCGCTGGGAGTTCGAGGGCCTGATCAACATCCCGACCACGATGCTGATCGGCATCGTGCTGGTGGTCTTCTCGTTCAACCTGGCCCTGCCGATCTCCCAGCTCGCGAGCACCGTCACGCGCTCGACGCTCGGCATCGCGATGGCGAGCGTCATGCTGTCGTTCCTGATGATGATCACCCGCCGCAAGGCGATCCCGCAGGTCATCGGCTTCCTCGCGATGGAGAACGGCCTGTTCTTCGCCGCGACCAGCGCGACCTACGGCATGCCGATGGTCGTCGAGCTGGGCATCGCGCTCGACGTGCTGGTCGGCATGCTGATCCTCGGCGTGTTCTTCTTCCAGATCCGTGAGCAGTTCGACAGCCTCGACCTGAAGCACCTGGAGAAGCTCAAAGAGGAGCCCGGCGAGTGATCGAAGTCGCCTTCGTCCTCGCGCTGCCCGTCGCCGGCGCACTGCTGCTGGCGCTCGTCGGCCACCGCCCCGTCGCGCCGACCGTCAACGTGGTCGTCAGCTTCTGCACGCTTCTCGCCGCCGCGGCACTGACCGTGCGGGTCGTCGAGGGCGGGCCTTTGCTGGCATTCCACGAGAACTTCCTCGTCGATCCGTTCAACGTGTTCCTGGTGGCGCTGACGGCGTTCGTCGGCTTCACCACGTCGGTGTTCTCGCGTCCGTACATGCGCATCGAGGAGCAGCACGGGCGGCTGACGCCCGCCCGCCTGCGCCTCTACCACAGCATGTACCAGCTGTTCTGCTTCACGATGCTGCTGGCGCTCACTACCAACAACGTCGGCATCCTGTGGGTCGCGATGGAAGCGGCAACGCTGACCACCGTGCTGCTGGCCTCGCTGTACCGCACCCCGGCACGCCTCGAGGCCGCGTGG
>DATGDG010000015.1:0-3107 GCA_035311025.1 Casimicrobiaceae bacterium | reverse complement strand
CGAAACGGTGCACTTGGACCAGGTCGCCGGCGGAAGAGGGACCGTGGTGACGGTTGGCGATTGTGCGGTCGCGTTGTTCGACGTCGACGGCCGCATGTTCGCCGTCGAGGACACCTGCGTCCGTTGCGGCTCGTCACTGGCATCCGGTGCGCTTCACGGCCACGACGTGACCTGCCCGGGTTGCGATTGGCGCTACGACGTCATGACCGGCTGTGTGATGGGAGTTCCCGCGCTGTGCATCGATACGTTCAAGGTCGAGATCGTCGATTCGACGGTCATGGTCGCAACCTCGCCAACACCCTGCCGCCGCGGGTCATGAGCCAAAATGGCTGACGACGCCGCGACGCTTCCAGCCGGGCGGGAACCTGTCCGGGGCTGGCGCGCGCTCTTTCCTCCGGCACAGTGGCTCCCGGGCTACCGCGCCGCCTGGCTGCGGCACGACGTCGTCGCGGGCATCACGCTCTCGGCTTATGCGATTCCGGTCTCGCTCGCCTATGCATCGCTCGCTGGGCTCGCACCCCAGCACGGCATCTACTGCTACCTGGTCGCGGGCATTGCCTATGCCTTGTTCGGCTCGTCGCGCCAGCTCGCCGTCGGGCCCACGTCGGCGATCTCGCTCCTCGTCGGCACGACCGTCGCGGGGATGGCGGGAGGCGATCCCCAGCGATGGACCCAGATCGCCGCCCTGGTCGCGTTGCTGTTCGCCGCGATGAGCTTCATCGCCTGGGCGCTGCGGCTGTCGTCGATCGTCAACTTCATCAGCGAGACGATCCTGCTCGGCTTCAAGGCCGGCGCAGCGCTCACCATCGCGATGACTCAGCTGCCGAAGCTCTTCGGCGTTACCGGCGGCGGCGATTCGTTCTTCGAGCGGGTGTGGAGGCTCGGTAGCCAGATCCCGGACGCCAATTCGGTCGTGCTCGCCTTCGGAGTGGGCGCGATCGTGCTGCTCGTCGCCGGCGAGAAGTTCCTGCCCGGGCGCCCGATCGCGCTGCTGGTCGTGATCGCGTCGATCGTCGCGCTGTCGGCGACGCCGCTCGCAGAGTTCGGATTCAAGACGGTCGGGCTGCTGCCCACCGGGCTTCCCGATCCGCAGCTCCCGTCGCTGCGCGCGCGCGACGTCGATGGCGTGGTCCCGCTTGCATTCGCCTGCTTCCTGCTCGCCTACATCGAAGGCGTTTCGGCGGCGCGGACCCTCGCCCGCAAGAACGGCTACGAGATCGACGCGCGCCAGGAGCTCTTTGCATTGGGAGCGGCGAACCTCGCTGCGGCCGTTGGCCAGGGCTATCCGGTTGCCGGCGGACTGTCGCAATCGACGGTCAACGACAAGGCTGGCGCCAGGACGCCCCTCGCGCTGGTCTTCGCGTCGGCGACCATCGGGCTCTGCCTGCTCTACCTCACCGGCCTTTTGCGCAACCTCCCGGACGTCGTGCTGGCGGCGATCGTCCTGGTCGCGGTGAAGGGCCTCGTGGACCTCAAGGAACTGCGCCGGGTGTGGACGCTGAGCCGGATGGAATTCTGGGTCGCGATGGCCGCGCTCGCCGGGGTGCTGTTGCTCGGCATCCTCAAGGGCGTCCTGCTGGCGGCGATCATCTCGATGCTGCTGCTGATCCGCCGCGCCGCGAATCCCCACGTGGCGAGGCTGGGCCGCGTGCCCGGCACGCGTCGCTATTCGGACTTCGAGCGCAACCCCGACAACGAGACCGTACCCGGCGTGCTGATCGTGCGCGTCGAATCGGGACTGTTCTATTTCAACGTCAGCCACGTCCGCGACCAGGTGCGCAAGCACCTCGCGGAGGCAGGTGACGCGTTGCGCCTCGTCGTCTGGGACCTGTCGACGTCGCCGTATGTCGACATCGCAGGCGTGCGGATGCTGGGGGAACTGCAGCGCGAGTTCGCAGCGCGCGGTGCGACGCTGCGCCTGGTCGACGCCCGCGCCTCGGTGCGCGACCTGATCCGCAAGGAGCTCGGCATGAGCGTCGGCGAGATCAGCCGCCGGACCTCGATCGACGATGCGGTGACGGCCGGCGCCTGAGACCGCATCCGCCGGCCGCCCGACGCGGAGGCCGTGGTGCGAGGCCGCGACTCAGTACTTCTCGGGAATGAACTTGAACGGGTAGCCCGGGTCGCGGTAGTCGCCCTGCTTCTGTCGTTTCGGCAGCTTCACCTTCTCGTTCGAGATTTCCTCGTAGGGGATTCGGCTCAGCAGGTGGGTGATCAGGTTGAGGCGCGCGCGCTTCTTGTCGTCGGAGCGCACGACGAACCACGGCGCCCAGGAGGAATCCGTCGCCTGGAACATGTCGTCGCGCGCCCGCGAATAGTCGAACCAGCGGCTGTACGACTTGAGGTCCATCGGCGAGAGTTTCCAGATCTTGCGGCCGTCGTGGATGCGCTGCTCGAGCCGCCGCGTTTGCTCTTCCGGACTCACCTCCAGCCAGTACTTGAGAAGAATGACGCCGCTCTCGACGATCGCCCTCTCCACCAGCGGCGCTCCCGAGAGGAAGCGCTTGGCCTGCTCGTCGGTGCAGAAGCCCATGATGCGCTCGACGCCCGCGCGGTTGTACCAGCTGCGGTCGAAGATGACGACCTCGCCCGCGGCCGGAAGGTGCGGGATGTACCGCTGTATGTACATCTGCGATTTCTCGCGCTCGGTCGGCGCCGGCAGCGCCACGACACGGAACACCCTGGGGCTCACGCGCTCGACGATCGCCTTGATCGTACCGCCCTTGCCCGCGCCATCGCGACCCTCGAAGATCACGCAGACCTTGGCGCCGGTCTTCTGCACCCACTGCTGCAGCTGCACCAGTTCGACGTGCAACTGGCGCAGCGCCTTCCCGTATTCCTTGTTGGACAGCGGCTCGTGGGCACCCTCGACAGGTACCTTTCCGCCCCGGGCCGGTGCGCGACTGCGCGCCGCCTTGGCGGCTGCCTTGGCCGCTGCCTTCGCGGCCGCCTTGGTCGCGCCCTTCGTCGGTGCCCCGGACGCTGCCTTCGCTTCGGACGCCTTGCCTTTCTTCACCTTCCCGTCGTGCGCCATCGCCTCGCGCTCCTCTGTTGACTGTGTGTTCCACACCGCTTGCCGACGTCGCTCACGTGGCACGGTCGGCACG
>DATGDG010000014.1:0-4860 GCA_035311025.1 Casimicrobiaceae bacterium | reverse complement strand
GACATCACCGGCATCGAGGCGCCCGACACGTTCGTGCGACCGATCTATGCGGGAAACGCCTTCGCGACGGTTCGCTCGACCGATCCGGTCCGGGTGATCACCGTGCGCGCGACGGCGTTCGACGCCGCACCCGCGTCGGGCGGCGGTGCGGTGATCGAGGAGATCCCGGCTGTACCGGAAGTGCCTACGTCGAGGGTCGTGGGCCAGGAACTCACCCGGTCGGAGCGCCCCGAGCTCACCAGCGCGCGCATCGTCGTTTCGGGCGGGCGCGGCATGGGCAGCGGCGACAACTTCCGCCTGCTCGAGGCGCTGGCGGACAGGCTGAACGCGGCCATCGGCGCGTCGCGGGCGGCGGTGGATGCCGGCTACGTCCCCAACGACTACCAGGTGGGCCAGACCGGCAAGATCGTCGCTCCCGACCTCTATGTCGCCGTCGGCATTTCGGGCGCGATCCAGCACCTCGCGGGGATGAAGGACAGCAAGGTGATCGTCGCGATCAACAAGGACGCCGAGGCGCCGATCTTCCAGATCGCTGATTACGGGCTGGTCGGCGACCTGTTCGAGATCGTCCCCGCCTTGACGCGCGAACTGTCGGCGTGAAGCCGCCGCGCGCCGCCACCCCGTTCATCACCGCGCGTCGATTGCCATGAGCACCTACCACGCCCCACTCGCCGACATGCAGTTCGTGATGAACGAGCTCGCGGGCCTGGCGCAGGTCGCGACACTTCCGGGTTTCGCGGACGCGACGCCCGACACGGTGGCCGCGATCCTCGAGGAAGCGAGCAAGTTCGCAACCGAGGTCCTCGACCCGCTGAACGCGAGCGGGGACCGCGAAGGCGCGAAGCTGCTTCCGGACGGCACCGTGAAGACGCCGGCCGGATTCAAGGACGCGTATGCGCAGTACACGGAGTACGGCTGGAACGGTCTTGCGAAACCCGTCGAGTTCGGCGGACAGGGCCTGCCGCAGCTGGTGGCGACGGCGGTCGAGGAGATGTGGCATTCGTCGAACATGGCTTTCGATCTGTGCCCGCTGCTGACCCAGGGCGCGATCGAGGCGATCGAGCTTTGCGGCACCGCCGAGCAGAAAGCCCGGTACCTGCCGTCGATGGTCGCCGGCACGTGGACGGGAACGATGAACCTGACCGAGCCGCAAGCCGGCTCGGATCTCGCCGCGGTCCGCACTCGCGCAGTTCCGCAGGCGGATGGCAGCTACAGGATCCACGGCCAGAAGATATTCATCACGTTCGGCGAGCACGACTACACCGAGAACATCATCCACCTCGTGCTCGCACGGACGCCGGACGCGCCGGAGGGGGTGAAAGGCATATCGCTGTTCATCGTCCCGAAGGTGCTGGTGAACGCCGATGGCTCGCTGGGTGCGCGCAACGACGTGCGTTGCGTCTCGCTCGAGCACAAGCTGGGCATCCACGCGAGCCCGACCGCGGTCCTCGCCTACGGGGACCAGGGCGGCGCGGTCGGCTACCTGGTCGGCGAGGAGAACCGGGGCCTCGAATACATGTTCGTCATGATGAACCTCGCGCGGTTCTCGGTCGGCATGGAGGGCGTGGGGCTGTCCGAGCGCGCGTATCAGCGCGCCGTCGCGTATGCGCGCGACCGGGTCCAGGGGAGGCCGGTGGGCGCCGAGCGCACCGCCAAGGGGATCCCGATCATCGAGCATCCGGACATCCGCCGCATGCTGATGACGATGCGCGCGTACACCGAAGCGATGCGCGCGATCGGCTACGTCACCGCGGCGGCGATGGACAACGCGCGGTCGGCGCCGGACGCGGACCGGCGCGGGCAGCAGCAGGCGTTCGCGGACTTCATGATCCCGATCGTCAAGGGGTGGTGCACGGAGACCGCGCAGGAAGTCACGTCGCTGGGCGTCCAGGTCCACGGCGGCATGGGATTCATCGAGGAGACCGGCGCTGCGCAGCATTACCGCGACGCCCGGATCATCACCATCTACGAAGGCACCACGGGCATCCAGGCCAACGACCTGATCGGACGCAAGACCGCCCGCGACGGGGGTGCGGTGGCCCGCGCGGTGGCGCAGCAGATCGCGCAGGTGGCGTCCGCTTGCGTCTCGGACGCGGATCCGTCGCTGAAGGCGATCGGCTCGCGTGTGGGGGCGGTTGCGCGGACGCTGGAGGGCGCCATCGACTGGATCGTGGCGACCTATGCCGCCGACGTGCGTGCGGTCCACGCCGGCTCCGTGTCCTATCTCAAGCTGTGGGGGCTTGCCACGGGAGGCTGGCAGATGGCACGGGCTGCCCTGATCGCCGTCGAGAGGTTGCGTGACGGAAGGGGCGACGCAGCCTTCTGGACTGCCAAGATCGCGACCGCCCGCTACTACGCGGAGGCGCTGCTGCCGCAGGCCGACGCCTGCGCGCGCGCAATGGCCGACGGAAGCGCCGGCGCGTTGGCACTGGCGAACGAGCAGTTCTAGCGCCGCTTTCTGCGGCGCCTCGCGGCACCCCGCAGGTCGAAGGAGGTTGCGCCATGCCGGCAAGCGACCGTACTGCGTTCTACGCCGATCTCGGGCAGCGACTCGAGCAGATGCGGGCAAGCGGCCTGTACAAGACCGAGCGCGTTCTGGTCTCGCGGCAGGGTCCGGAGGTGATGGGCGACGACGGCGTCGTCAGGATCAACCTCTGCTCGAACAACTACCTCGGCCTGTCGGGAGACGACGATCTGGTCGAGGCAGGCATCGAGACGCTCAAGGCCTTCGGCTACGGCCTGTCGTCGGTGCGCTTCATCTGCGGCACCCAGAGCATTCACAAGGCCCTCGAGTCGCGTCTCGCCGCGTTCGTCGGAACCGAGGACGCGATCCTCTACGCGGCGGCATTCGACGCGAACGGTGGCCTGTTCGAATGCCTTCTCGACGACGGCGACGCGGTGATCTCGGATGAACTGAATCATGCGTCGATCATCGACGGCATCCGGTTGTGCCGTGCCCAGCGGTTCCGCTACGCGCACGACGACATGGCCGATCTCGGGGCGAAGCTCGAGGCAGCTGCGTCGTGCCGGTACCGGATCATCGCGACCGACGGGGTGTTCTCGATGGACGGGACGATCGCGCGGCTCGACGCGATCTGCGATCTGGCCGACCGCCACGGCGCCTTGGTGATGGTCGACGACAGCCACGCGACCGGATTCATGGGCAGGACCGGGCGGGGCACGCACGAGCATCACGGGGTGATGGCGCGCGTCGACATCGTCACCGGCACGCTGGGCAAGGCCCTGGGCGGGGCGATGGGTGGCTTCACCGCGGGGCGCAAGGCGATGGTCGACGTGCTGCGGCAGCGATCGCGACCGTACCTCTTCTCCAACAGCCTCGCGCCCGTCATCGTCGGGACGTCGCTGCACGTCCTCGACCGGCTGACGGCGTCGACGGCCCTGCGCGACCGGCTGTTCGACAACGCGGCCCGAGTGCGTGCGGCACTCGCGAGGATGGGGTACACGCTGAAACCCGGCACGCATCCGATCATTCCGGTGATGGTGTTCGAGGCACCGCTTGCCCAGCAGCTCGCGGACAGCCTCTATCGCTCGGGCGTGCTGGTCAGCGGTTTCTTCCACCCGGTCGTTCCGCTCGGCCAGGCGCGCGTGCGCGTCCAGGTCTCGGCCGCGCACACCGGTCTCCAGCTCGATCGGGCGATGGAGGCCTTCGCCGCGGCCGGGCGCGAGCTCGGCATCCTCCGACCCGGCGGATCCGGATGAGTCGCATCCTGGTGATCGGGGCCAGCGGTCAGATCGGAAGCGAGCTGGTCGAGGCACTCGCAGCCGTTCACGGGGAGCCGAACGTCATCGCCGCCGATCTCCGCGCCGCTGCGAAGCCGTCACGGGCGGCCTTCGTTTCGCTGGACACCCTCGACGGCGCGATGCTGCGCGACGTGGTTGAGCGTCATCGCGTCGACCAGGTCTATCAGCTGGCCGCGCTGCTGTCGGCGCGGGGCGAGGCAATGCCGCTCGCGACCTGGACCCTCAACGTCAACGGACTGCTGAACGTCCTCGAGCTTGCGCGTGAACGAAGGGTGTCACGGGTGTTCTGGCCATCGTCGATCGCGGCTTTCGGCCCGCACAGCCCGCGCGACGACACGCCGCAGTCGACGGTCATGGATCCGGGGACGATGTACGGCGTCACCAAGGTCGCGGGCGAGCGCCTGTGCGAGTACTACTTCTCGAAGTTCGGCGTGGACGTCAGGAGCATCCGCTATCCGGGCGTGATCGGCGGCGCGGCGCCCCCGGGAGGCGGCACCACCGATTACGCGATCGAGATGTTCCGGGCGGCGAAGCGCGGCGAGTCGTACCGCTGCTTCCTCGGCCCCGAGACCCGCCTGCCGATGATCTGCATGCCGGACGCCCTGCGCGCGGTGCTGGAACTGATGGAGGCGGATGCTGCGCAGCTGCAGGTCCGCTCGTCGTACAACGTCGCCGGCTGCAGCTTCACGCCGGCCGAGCTGCACGCGGCGATACGGCGGCACGCGCCGGGCTTCGACGTCGTCTACGCGCCGGATTTCCGGCAGGCCATTGCTGATTCCTGGCCGCGTACGATCGACGATGGCCAGGCGCGCAGCGACTGGGGCTGGAAACCGGAGTTCGATTTCGATCACCTGGTCTCCCACATGTGGGAGACCGTTACACGCGACGGGTAGGCCCGGAACCCGCAGCGCGGTCGCGCCGACCGGTTGCGTTGCCCGCGGCAACGGGCCCGCGGTATCCTCAGTCCGTCGCACTCGCGTTCCCGGGCGGTCGCAGGAGCCGGGGCTCGGTGCAGCGTCGGGGAGCAAGCGATGTCGATCTATGGTGGGCGCAGGGGCTTGAGGATCTTCAACGACGTCTTTCAGGAGGAGCCGATTG
>DATGDG010000013.1:0-1767 GCA_035311025.1 Casimicrobiaceae bacterium | reverse complement strand
AGACGTCGGCGGTCAGGTCGAGCGGAAAGCCGTAGGTGTCGTACAGCGTGAACGCGGTCTCGCCGTCGAGAACCCGCACCCCGGCGGACAGTGCCTGGTCGAGCATCTTCATGCCGTGCTCGAGGGTTTCTCCGAAGCGCTCCTCCTCGGTCTCCAGCACCTGCGCGACGCGCGCCTTGTCGCGTGTCAGCTCCGGATAGGCGTCTCCCATCTGCCGGTCGAGGTCCTCGACCAGGCGGTGGAAGAACGGACTCTTCTGGCCGAGCTGGTAACCGTGGCGTATGGCGCGCCGGATGATCCGGCGCAGGACGTAACCGCGTCCCTCGTTGCCGGGAATCACGCCGTCGACGACCAGGAAGGCGCAGGCACGTATGTGGTCGGCGATGACCTTGAGCGAGGGGTTGTCTCGATCCGCGACGCCGGTCTCGCGCGCCGCCGCGTCGATCAGCGCGACGAAGAGGTCGATCTCGTAGTTCGAATGGACGTGCTGCAGAACGGCAGCAAGCCGCTCGAGCCCCATGCCGGTGTCGACGCAGGGCTTGGGCAGCGGGGACATCGTGAAGCCGTCCGCACTCTTCTGGCGATCGAACTGCATGAACACCAGGTTCCAGATCTCGATGTAGCGATCGCCTTCGGCATCGGGAGATCCCGGCGGACCACCGAAGACGTCCGGGCCGTGGTCGTAGAAGATTTCCGAACACGGCCCGCAGGGACCAGTGTCGGCCATCTGCCAGAAGTTGTCGCTCGCGTATTTCGCGCCCTTGTTGTCGCCGATGCGGATGCAGCGCTCGGGAGGAATGCCGATCTCGCGCGTCCAGATGCCGTAGGCCTCGTCGTCCTCGATGTAGACGGTCGCCCACAGTCTTTCGGGTGGCAGCCGGAAGTGCTCGGTCAGGAGCTCCCAGGCGTAGCGGATCGCGTCGCGCTTGAAGTAGTCGCCGAAGCTGAAATTGCCGAGCATCTCGAAGAACGTGTGATGCCGCGCCGTGTAGCCGACGTTCTCGAGGTCGTTGTGCTTGCCGCCGGCGCGCACCGAGCGCTGCGACGTCGTCGCGCGCGTGTAGGGTCGCGCCTCGGCCCCGGTGAACACGTCCTTGAACTGCACCATGCCCGAATTGGTGAACAGCAGCGTCGGGTCGTTCGCGGGGACGAGCGGCGAACTCGGGACGTGGGTGTGGCCCTTCGATACGAAGTAATCGATGAACGTGCGGCGAATGTCGGCGACTTTCATGCGGATCCGTGGGGTGCGCCGGCCGACGCAGGATGCGCGCCTCGACCGTCGAGAAATCAAAAGCTTACATTTTATCCCGAACCCGCGTCGTCGCGGACCCGACCGCGTTGGGGTTCCGCACGGGGGCGGCGGCGAGCGCGCCCCGCTGCAATGCGGGAGCACGCTCGGCAATGGTTGGTTACACTTCAAGGCGCGACGCAGGCCCGAAGCAGTGGTCCACTGTCGCGAGGCTTCGCTTGGAGGCCAACCTGGAACCATCGAAGCAAGTCGTCGCGCTTCCGCACGTACACCTCGTCAACCCGCTGTGGGATCCCAGCGGCGGGGCCGACTGGCGCACGATCGACACCTGGCGCCTGCTGCGCCCGCATGCCGACGTGCGACTCTGGAGCGAATATTCGCCCGCGACGACCTTTGCGCAATACCCGGTCGGGCACATCAACCCCTGGCGCCTGGCGTTACCGCGCGGCGGGACCCTCGTCTTCGTCGGCACCTATTTCCGCATCGGTCATTGGACGCGGCTCGCGTCCTACGACCGC
>DATGDG010000012.1:0-3517 GCA_035311025.1 Casimicrobiaceae bacterium | reverse complement strand
TTCGACGCCGTCGATCCCGGCGCACTGCGCTCGCCTGCGATCGACGCCCCGGAGGAGTTCGCGCGCCGCAGCTGGACGCGCGAGGACGCGATCCGCGAGATCGTCCGCAGCCGCCTCGAGTGTCTCGGGCCGGTGACCGCGCAGGCCCTCGCCGCGTCCATGGCGATCGCGGAAGCCGAGGTGGAGGTGGCGCTCGCGGCGCTGGTCGCCGAAGGCATGGCGATGCGCGGCGCCTACACGCCGGGCGCCCCGGCTGACGAAGCCTGCGACCGCGCGCTGCTCGCGCGCATCCATCGCTACACGATCAAGCGGCTGCGCCAGGAGATCGAGCCGGTCTCAGGGCAGGACCTGATGCGCTTTCTGTTCCGCTGGCAGCACGTCAATCCCGGCGAAGGGAGGCACGGGCCGGATGCGCTCGATGCCGTGATCTCGCAGTTGCAGGGGTTCGAGGCGCCGGCGGGAGCGTGGGAAGCCGAGATCCTTCCCGCCCGCCTGGAAGGCTACGATTTCACCTGGCTCGACGATCTCTGCCTGTCGGGGCGCGTGGTGTGGGCGCGGCTGGCCGCGGGGACGCCGGGTACCCCGCCTGGCAACTCGGGGCCGATCCGCACGACGCCGGTGACGTTGCTGCCGCGTCGTGTCGCCTCGCTGTGGACGCGCATCGCGCCAGCGCCCTCGGAAGGCGCGGTCCTGAGTTCGCGCGCGCAGGCCGTCGTCGACCATCTGCGCCGGCACGGCGCATCGTTCTACGACGAGATCGTCGACGGTACTCGGCTGCTGCGCACGCAGATCGAGGACGCGCTCGGCGAACTGGTCGCGCGGGGCGCCGTCACGTCCGACAGCTTCGCGGGCCTGCGGGCACTGCTGACGCCGTCCGACCGGCGCAAGCCGCTCGGCGGCAGCAGGCGCCACCGGCGCGGTGCCCTGTTCGGCATCGAGGATGCCGGGCGCTGGTCGCTGACACGGAAGCCGGCGCTGCAGATGGCCGGCGGGAATGCCGGTGACGCGGCGCCGGGGCCGGAGGCGCCGAAGCGGACGGTGGGCCAATCGCCGCACGATGCCGATGTCATCGAGCTGGTCGCGCGGGCACTGCTGCGCCGCTATGGCGTCGTCGCCTGGCGACTGCTCGAACGCGAGGCCGCCTGGCTCCCGCCCTGGCGCGACCTTCTGCGCGTTCTGCGCAGGCTCGAGGCGCAGGGCGAGTTGCGTGGTGGACGCTTCGTCGCGGGCATGAGCGGCGAGCAGTTCGCGCTCCCCGAGGCGGTCGTCATGCTGCGGGAGACCCGCCGCGCGCCGCCTGCGGCGGCGCTGGTGTGCGTGAGCGGCGCCGATCCGCTGAACCTCGTCGGGGTCGCGGTTCCCGGCGACCGGGTTCCGGCGCTGGCGGGCAACCGGGTCCTCTATCGCGACGGCATTCCGATCGCCGCGCTGGTCGGGGGCGAGACCCGCTGGATCGAGCCACAGGAGTGCGCGCAGGCCCGCGTCGCCGAGGACGCGCTGGTCAGGCGTCCTGCCGGCTCATCGCTCGCCGCCTACCTGCGGTAGCTCGCGACTCCACCGCGCAAGCTAGCGCGGGTGCCTCGCGCGCAGGACGCGCCGGCGCTCGAGGCTCTCCGCCGGCCACTCGCGCCCGATGTCATAGAACTCGGCGACGGCGCGTGCATCCGGCGGCAGCACGACCCAGGGCTGCTTCGACGACGTGAAGATGTGGATGTCGGGAGGCAGGCGGTCGGGATCGTCGAGCGTTCCGACACGCACGAAGCGCACCGCGTCCCCCGCTCCGGCGTAGGTGCTCCACACGGCGACGTGGCATCGCGGGCAGCGCGAGATCCTCTGGCCCTTGCCACTGTTCGACGGCGTGTCGACGACCTCGGGCTCACCTTTCAGCAGGAGCACGCGATCGGCCTCGATCAGCGCATTGAGCGCGAACGAGGCCCCGGTCTCCCGCTGGCACCAGCGACAGTGGCAGCAGTGGACGAACAGCGGTTGGCTGGTCATCCGGTAGCGAACGGCGCCGCAGGTGCAGCCGCCTTCGACCGGAAACGCGTTTTGGTCGCTCATTGCCTGCCTCCTCGCTTTTCGGCCGCTGGGGTCGCGACACGATGCTACTATATGCATTGCATATAGCGGAGCGGCCATGAATCCCGTCCATCCGATCCTCGCACTGCTCGCCGGCGGGCAGGCGCATGGCTACGAGCTCCACAGCAGGGCCGAGCGCGACCTGCGACCGTTCTGGCGCATCGATTTCGGGCAGCTCTACCGCGTCCTGCATCGCGCGCTGCGCGATGGCCTGATCGTTGCGGCCGGCCGCGAGAAGAGCGGGCAGGGTCCGGCCCGCACCGTCTACCGCCTCACGCCCAGGGGCCGCGCGGCCGTGGCTGCCTGGCTTGCCGAGGCTGCGGAGGACGACGACGAGCTGACGGTCAAGCTGACGCTCGCCGCGCAGCGCGGCGGCCGACTGGCCGACGTCGTTGCCGCCAATCGCCGGCGCTTCGGCTCGCGGTTGCAGGAAGCGCAACGCGCCTGGCGCGAAGCGAGGGACTCGGGGGACCGCGGCCGCATTCTCGCGAGCGACGCCCTGAGGCGGCGCTGCGAGTCCGCCGCCGCGACGCTGGACCTCGCCGGGTCGGCGAGCGTGTCGACCCCGGCGCGGGCACCGACGCGAACCCGCGACGAAGGTGTGCCACGCGGGGCCGGGGGTACGCGGGGATCCCGTGCCGCAGCCGCCGCGCGCTCGCTGCGCATCGCCGGCAGCGACGACCCGCTGTTGGGCTGGCTCGCGCGCGAGGCAGGTTTGGACGCGCAGTTCGTCGGCAGCTACGGCGGTCTGTGGGCATTGCAGCGCGATGAAGCCGACGCGGCCTCGCTGCATCTGTTCGATGCCGAGGCCAACGAGTACAACGCGCCGTTCCTGCGGCACCTGTTGCCGGACCGTGACTGGGTGCTGGTGAATCTCGCATGGCGGGAGAACGGCCTGATCGTCGCGCCCGGGAATCCGCAGGGCGTGAATGCGGTCGTTGATCTGCTTCGTGCAGACCTGCGCTTCGTCAACCGCCAGCGCGAGGCAGGCACCCGTGTGCTGCTGGCGCATGCGCTGCGCGAGGCGGCGATCGATCCGTCGTCGATTCCGGACTGGAACCGCTCGGTCGCGACGCACGATGCCGTGGCACAGGCGATCGTCCTCGGGCACGCCGACGTCGGGCCCGGCCTGCGCGCGATTGCGGCGGCGTGGGACCTTGATTTCATCCCGCTGGCGCAGGAGCGCTACGACATCGCGCTGCCGCGCGAGGTGTTCGAATCGGCGGCCTGCAGGCGTCTCATCGGCGTGCTCCGCGGCCGGCCGTTGCGCCGCGAAGCGGGGCGCTATGCCGGATACGACCTGCGCGACTGCGGAAGGGTCGTCGGGGCCGCCCGGCCCGGACTCGTCCGGGCCTGAGCGGTCCGTCGTTTTTCATCGAGGAGGACAGGCATGAAGTTGCGAATGTGGGCTGTTCATCGGGTCACGATTGCCAGCGCG
>DATGDG010000011.1:0-1545 GCA_035311025.1 Casimicrobiaceae bacterium | reverse complement strand
AGAACGAGGCGCGCGGCGCGGGATATCGCGCCAACTTCGCCGTACCGATGCTGCGCGAGGGCCAGGTGGTCGGTTCGATCGGCGTGTGCCGCGAGGCGCCAGGAGCGTTCCGCAACGAGCAGCTGGCGCTGCTGCAGACCTTCGGGGACCAGGCGGTAATCGCCATCGAGAACGTGCGGCTGTTCAACGAGACGCGGGAGGCGCTCGACCAGCAGCGAGCCTCCAGCGAGGTGCTGGCGGCGATCTCGAGCTCGATCGCCGACGCCAAGCCGGTGTTCGACGTCATCCTGCAGCGCTGCCAGCGCCTCTTCGCCGGCGACAATACCGTCGGTCTCACACTCGTTCGCGACGACGGGGCGCTCGACATCGGCGCGTACGTCGGACCCGGGGAGGACGAGCTGCGGCACAAGGTCTTTCCGCGTCCGCTCGACCGCTCCACCGCGTCGGGCGTCGCGATCCTGGACGGGCGCGTGCTGTCGTACCCCGACGTCGACGCCAGCGACATGCCGCAGGGCTCGCGCGACGGCTGCCACGCGATCGGCCTGCAGTCGATGACCTTCGCGCCGATGCTCTTCGAAGGTCGTGCAATCGGGACGCTTTGGGTCGGCCGCAGCGTCAAGGGCACGTTCAGCGACAAGCAGATCGCCTTGCTGCGGACCTTTGCCGACCAGGCGGTCATCGCGATCCAGAACGCGAAGCTGTTCAACGAGGCGCAGGATGCGCGCGCCGCGGCCGAAGCTGCCAACGAGGCCAAGAGCGCGTTCCTCGCGACCATGAGCCACGAAATCCGCACGCCGATGAACGCGGTGATCGGCATGAGCGGGCTCCTGCTCGACACCGAGCTCAGCGCCGAGCAGCGCGACTATGCGACCACGATCCGCGATTCGGGCGACGCCCTGCTCACCATCATCAACGACATCCTCGACTTCTCGAAGATCGAGGCGGGTCGCATGGACATCGAGGCGCAGCCCTTCGACTTGCGCGAATGCGTCGAGTCCGCGCTCGATCTCGTCACTACCCGGGCGGTCGAGAAGCATCTCGACACCGCCTACGTGTACGAGGGCGAGGTCCCGGCGGCGATCGTCGGCGACCTCACCAGGCTGCGCCAGATCCTGCTGAACCTCCTTTCCAACGCCGTCAAGTTCACCGAGGAAGGCGAGGTCGTGCTGACCGTCCGCGCGCGATCCGTCGATGCGGATCGGGTCGAGCTGCAGTTCGACGTCCGGGATACCGGCATTGGCCTCACCGCCGAGGGCATGGGGCGCCTGTTCCAGTCGTTCTCGCAGGCCGACTCGTCGACCACGCGCAAGTACGGTGGCACCGGCCTGGGACTGGCCATCAGCAGGCGACTGGCCGAGCTGATGGGCGGGCGCATGTGGGCGAACAGCGACGGCCCCGGCAAGGGCTCGACGTTCCACTTCACCATCGTCGTGCCGATCGGTGACCTGCCCGCGGCGCGGCGGCGCGACTTCGTCGGCGTCCAGCCGGTGCTGCAGGGCAGGCACCTGCTCGTCGTCGACGACAACGCGACCAACCGCCGCGTGC
>DATGDG010000010.1:0-2658 GCA_035311025.1 Casimicrobiaceae bacterium | reverse complement strand
GCAGGCGGTCCTTCGCTCGCACCTTCACCTGTGCCCCCGGATCCTGGTACTTGGTCTCCCGGCGCTTGCGGTGCGTCAGCGCGATCGCCGCGATGATCGCCACCAGCAGCACGACCGCGGCGATCTCGAACGGGTACACGTAGTCGACGTACAGCAGCATCCCCAGCGCCTGCGTGTTGCTGCCTGCGGGTGCCGCGGGCGCGCTGCTCGTGCGCCCGGACGCGCTGCCGAGGATGACCAGCGCCATTTCCAGCAGCACCAGCGCGCCGACGGCGGCGCCGACGGGCAGATAGCTCCGGAAGTGCTGGCGCATGCTGTCGAAGTTGACGTCCAGCATCATGACGACGAACAGGAACAGCACCATGACCGCCCCGACGTAGACCAGCACCAGCGCGATCGCGAGGAACTCGGCCTGCAGCAGCAGCCAGATCCCCGCGGCGGTGAAGAACGACAGCACAAGCCACAGTGCCGCGTGCACCGGGTTGCGCGTCGTGATCACGCGCAGCGCCGCGAAGACGAGGATCAGCGCAAAGGCGTAGAAGGTGAAGGTCTGGAAGGTCATGGCGTGCGCAGTCTCGTGGGCCCGTTCCGCCGCGGGCTCAGCGGTATTTCGCGTCCTCGGCGCGATCGGCCGCGATCTGCGCCTCGTAGCGGTCGCCGACCGCGAGCAGCATTTCCTTCGTGTAGTACAGGTCCCCCCGGCGCTCGCCGTGGTACTCGAGGATGCGGGTCTCGACGATCGAATCGACCGGGCAGCTCTCCTCGCAAAAGCCGCAGAAGATGCACTTGGTGAGATCGATGTCGTAGCGCGTCGTCCGCCGCGTGCCGTCCTCGCGCTGCGTCGATTCGATCGTGATCGCCAGCGCCGGGCACACCGCTTCGCATAGCTTGCAGGCGATGCAGCGTTCCTCGCCGTTCGGATACCTGCGCAGCGCGTGCAGCCCGCGGAAGCGCGGGCTCTGCGGCGTCTTCTCCTCGGGGAACTGGACGGTGATCTTGCGGGCGAACATGTACCGCCCGGTGAGCGACATCCCCTTCAGGAGCTCGACCAGGAACCAGGTCCCGAAGAATTCGCGTATGCGCTGGAACAAGGGTCGCCTCCCGCTCCGCCCGCTAGTGGAACAGTCCCGCATAGCGGGTCTGCATCATGGCGCCGATGAACACGATCCAGACGAGCGTCACCGGGATGAACACCTTCCAGCCCAGCCGCATGATCTGGTCGTAGCGATAACGTGGGAACGTCGCGCGGATCCAAAGGAAGATCAGCAGCACGAAGGCCCACTTGACCGCGAGCCACAGCATGCCGTCCCCGAACGGGTGGAAGCCCAGCACGTCGACGTCGTTGAGGATCGGGAACGGCGACAGCCACCCGCCCAGGAACAGGGTCGAGGTGAGCGCCGCGATCAGGATCATGTTCATGTATTCGGCGAGGAAGAACAGCGCGAACGTGATCCCCGAATACTCGACATGGAAGCCGGCGACGATTTCCGACTCGCCTTCCGCGACGTCGAACGGATGACGATTGGTCTCGGCGATCCCCGATACCAGGTAGACGATGAACAGCGGGAACAACGGCCAGATGTACCAGTGGGCGGCCCCGCCCTCCTGGCCTGCGACGATGTCGCTGAGATTGAGGCTGCTGGCCGCCATCAGCACGCCGACCAGCGCGAACCCCATCGCGATCTCGTAGGAGACGATCTGGGCGGCCGAGCGCAGGCAGCCGAGGAACGCGTACTTGGAGTTCGACGCCCAGCCCGCGAGGATGATGCCGTAGACGCCCAGCGAGCTCATCGCGAGCAGGTACAGCAGTCCGGCGTTGATGTTCGACAGTACCAGCGTGCCGGTGAACGGAATGACCGCCCAGGCCGCGAGCGCCGGAGCCAGCGAGAGCACCGGCGCGATGAAGAACAGCGCGCGGCTCGCTCCCGACGGAACGACGATCTCCTTGAACAGCATCTTGAACGTGTCCGCGAACGGCTGCAGCAGGCCTAGCGGGCCGACGCGGTTGGGCCCGATGCGGACCTGCATCCAGCCGATCACCTTGCGCTCGGCGTAGGTCAGGTAGGCGACGCCGATGATCAGCGGCACCGCGATGACGACGACCTTGACAATGGTCCAGACCGGCAGCCACCACACGCCCATCGCACTCTGCAGCGGTGCGAGGAGCTCGGTCACGCGCGCTCCACCGTGACGGGACCCGACAGGCCCTCGAGGCCGCAGGTCGACGGATGCGCGGCAGCGATGCGCACGACGCCAGGCGGCACCCCGGGGTCGACCTGGGTCGCGAGCACGGCCTCGCCGGCGCCCTGCCCGATCTTGATCTGCGCCCCTTCGGCGATCCCGAGCGCGTCGAGCAGGGTGCGGTTGACGCGCGCTTTCGGCGGCCGCGCATCGGCGGTTTCCTGCAGCGATGCCGCGCGGCGGACCAGGGGATCGGCGAAGTGAATCGGGACGTCGGCGACGCGCTCGACCGCGCCGGCGGCGCTCGCCGGGACTGCAATCGGGGTGCGCGTCGCGTTGGACAGCCGCGATGCGAGGTCACCGGCCTGTGCGAGCGCCGCGTCGCGCACCGCCTCGGAGGTCTCGAAATCGAAGCTGGGAACCTTCAGCATCGTCCCCAGCACGCGCAGCACCTTCCATCCGGGACGCGTCTCGCCC
>DATGDG010000009.1:0-9189 GCA_035311025.1 Casimicrobiaceae bacterium | reverse complement strand
CAGGAGATCCGCAATGAGACGCCTGCCCCCTGGCCTGAGCCTCGCGCTCGCCGCCGTCGCGTTCGCGCTGGCACTGCCGGCCGCCGCGCAAACCAAGTGGGACCTGCCCAGCGCGTACCCGGCGAACAATTTCCACACGGAGAACCTGCAGCAGTTCGCCGACGACGTCGGCAAGGCGACGGGCGGCAAGCTCAAGATCCAGCTGCACCCGAACGCATCGCTGTTCAAGGCGCCCGAAATCAAGCGCGCGGTGCAGGGCGGGCAGGCCCAGATCGGCGAGATCCTGCTCGTCAACTACGAGAACGAGGATCCCCTCTACGGGCTCGACGGCGTGCCTTTCCTCGCGACGTCCTATGCCGAAGCCTTCAAGCTCTACAAGGCGTCGCGCCGCCCGCTCGAAGAAAAGCTCGCGAAGCAGGGCATGATGCTGCTCTACGCGGTGCCGTGGCCGCCGCAGGGCATCTTCACCAACCGCACGCTCAACAGCGCTGCGGACATGAAGGGTCTCAAGTGGCGCGCGTACAGCCCGGCGACGGCGAAGATCGCCGAGCTCGTCGGCGCGCAGCCGGTCACCGTGCAGGCCGCCGAAGTCTCGCAGGCGCTCGCAACGGGCGTCATCGACTCGTACATGTCCTCGGGCGCCACCGGCTACGACTCCAAGACCTACGAGCAGATCAAGAAGTTCTACGACACGCAGGCGTGGCTGCCGAAGAACGCGGTGATCGTCAATCGCCAGGCATTCGATGCGCTTCCCAAGCCCGAGCAGACCGCGGTGCTGAAGGCCGCCGCGGCTGCCGAGACCCGCGGCTGGAAGATGTCCGAGGAAAAGACCAACTGGTACTACGACCAGCTGCGGCAGAAAGGCATGGAAATCGTCAAGCCCTCCGCGCAGCTGACAGCCGACCTGCGCCGTGTCGGCAACGTCATGCTCGCCGAGTGGCTCAAGAAATCCGGACACGAGGGCAAGGAGATCATCGCCCAATACCGCGCCCTCCAGTGACCTGACGCTTCGGGCGGCGCAGGCACGTCAGCGAGGGTCCTGGTGCGCGCTTTCCTCGACCGCCTCTACGACGCCGCCGCCTGGCTGGCGGCGCTGTTTCTGGTCGGCACGCTGGCGATGGTGCTGCTGGGGATCGCCGGGCGCCTGCTCGGCCGGTACATCCCCGGCACCGATGCCTATGCCGGCTATTGCACGGCGGCGAGCGGCTTCCTTGCGCTCGCCCACACGCTGAAGCGTGGCGAGCACATCCGCGTGTCGCTGATCCTCGAGCATACGTCGGGGCCGGTTCGCCACCGGCTCGAGCTGTGGTCGCTCGCCGTGGCAACGCTGCTGGCCTCGGCTTTCGCCTGGTACAGCGCCCGGCTCGCGTTCCAGTCGTGGCAGTTCAACGACATCTCGACCGGCACCGATGCATCGCCGCTGTGGATCCCGCAGCTCACGATGGCAGCGGGCACGCTGGTGCTCGCCATCGCCTTCGTCGACGAGCTGGTCCTCGAGTGGCGCGGCCTGCGAATTCGCGCGGCGCCGGAAGAGGCGCTCCACAATGAGTGAAGCGGCCGCATTGGGGAGGCCCGCATCGACGCCCTGATCACCACGCTCTTGATCGTCGCGCTGTTCGTTCTGCTGGGCAGCGGTGTCTGGATCGGGCTCGCGCTGACCGGCGTTGCGTGGTTCGGGATGGAGCTCTTCTCGAGCCGGCCCGCGGGTGACGCAATGGCGGTCACCGTGTGGGGCAGCGCATCGTCGTGGACGCTCACCGCACTGCCGCTGTTCGTGTGGATGGGCGAGATCCTGTTCCGCACCCGGCTGTCGGAGGACATGTTCAAGGGCCTGGCACCGTGGCTGGAGCGCATCCCCGGCCGCCTGCTGCACACCAACATCATCGGCTGCACGATCTTCGCGGCGGTCTCGGGCTCGTCAGCCGCCACCTGCGCGACGATCGGCAAGATGACGCTGCCCGAACTCGCCCGGCGCGGATATCCCGAGGACATCACGGTCGGCACGCTGGCGGGGGCAGGCACGCTCGGGCTGCTGATTCCGCCGTCGATCATCATGATCGTCTACGGCGTCACCGCGAACGTCTCGATCGCCAAGCTGTTCATCGCCGGCGTGATTCCCGGCATCCTGCTCGCCGCGCTGTTCTCGGGCTACATCGTGGCCTGGGCGTTGCTCTACCCGGACCGGATCCCGGCCGCATTGGAGAGGACCACGCTGGCGCAGAAGCTGCATGCATCGCGGCACCTGATCCCGATCGTGCTGCTGATCGCCGCGGTCCTGGGCTCGATCTACGTCGGTATCGCGACGGCGACCGAGGCCGCGGCCTTCGGCGTCGTCGGGTCGCTGATCCTGTCCGCGGCCCAGGGCTCGCTGGATCGGCGCACGTTCCGCGACAGCCTGCTGGGCGCGACCCGCCTGTACTGCATGATTGCCCTGATCCTCGCCGGTGCCGCGTTCCTGACGCTCGCGATGGGATACATCGGGCTGCCGCGCGACCTCGCCGAATGGATCGCGACGCTCAAGCTGTCGCCGTTCGCGCTGATCGTCGCGCTGGCGCTGTTCTACATCGTGCTTGGCTGCTTCCTCGACGGCATCTCGATGGTGGTGCTGACGATGGGCGTCATCCTCCCCACCGTGCAGAAGGCCGGGATCGACCTCCTGTGGTTCGGCATCTTCATCGTGCTGGTCGTCGAGATGGCACAGATCACGCCCCCGGTGGGCTTCAACCTCTTCGTCCTGCAGGGGATGACCCGGCGCCAGATCACGTGGATCGCGCGGCAGGCGCTGCCGATGTTCGTGCTGATGTGCGTGGCCGTGCTCGCGATCTGGTTCCTGCCCGGGCTCGTGACCCTTCTGCCGCAACACATGAAGATGTGAGCGCGATCCCGGACGCCGACGCGCTGATCGACGCCTTCTGCGACCAGGTCTGGCTGCAGGACGGCCTCGCGCAGACTTCGCTTGCCAGCTACCGGCGCGACCTGCGCGGATGGAGCACCTGGCTCGCCCGGCACGCGATACCCATCCTCGGCGCGAAACGCCTGCACGTCGAGCAGTGGCTCGCCGACCAGTTCCGCACCAAGGCCAAGGCCACGTCGGTGGCGCGGCGCATCTCGTCGCTGCGGCGCTTCTACCGCCTGCAGCTCGATCGCGGCACGATCGACGAGGATCCGACGCTGCGGGTGCGTCCGCCGAAGAAGCCGCGCCGACTGCCGAAGAATCTGACCGAGGCCCAGGTCGAGGCGCTGCTTGCCGCGCCGGACACGACGACGGCGCTCGGGCTGCGCGACCGCGCGATGCTGGAAACGCTCTACGCGACCGGCCTCCGGGTGTCCGAGCTCACGGGACTGCGACTGTCACAGGTCGGACTCGACGCCGGCGTCCTTCGCGTCGTCGGCAAGGGCAGCAAGGAGCGCCTGGTGCCGATCGGCGACGAGGCGGTCTCCTGGATCGAGCGCTATCTGCGCGAAGTCCGTCCGGCGCTTGCGGCGGGCACCACCCGCGACGAGGTCTTCCTGACTCAGCGCCACGGCCCGCTCACCCGCCAGGCGTTCTGGATGCTGGTCAAGCGCTACGCGGTGCGCGCGGGAATTGCCGCGTCCGCGCTGTCGCCGCACGTGCTCCGGCATGCATTCGCGACCCACCTGCTGAACCACGGCGCCGACCTGCGCGTCGTGCAGCTGCTGCTCGGCCATGCCGACATCACGACAACGACGATCTACACCCATGTCGCGCGCGAGCGGCTGAAGCAGCTGCACGCTCAGCACCATCCTCGCGGCTAGACGATGGAACCGGCAGAGCCGCCACGCAGGCTGATCCCCTCGGGGTTCGAGGGCGCGGCAGTGCGTAACGCGTTCCTGGCCGACGAGCGTACGACGCTGGTCGCGCTCGCGGCGCAGATCGCGCAGGACGATGGACAGACGCGGGCGGTGAGCGAGCAGGCGCGCCAATGGGTCGAGGCCCTGCGCGCGGAACGGCAGGCAGGGGCGGGCATCGAGTCGTTTCTGAAGGAATACGACCTCTCGACGCAGGAAGGGGTGCTGCTGATGTGCGTCGCCGAGGCGTTGCTGCGCATACCGGATGCCGCGACCGCCGATGCGCTGATCCGCGACAAGCTCGGCCGCGGCGACTGGGATCGCCATCTCGGCGAATCGGGCTCCCTGCTGGTCAACGCATCGACCTGGGGACTGATGCTGACGGGGAGACTGACCCGCCTCGACCCCCACGATGCGCGCGATCCACGATCGTGGTACGCGCGCTTTGCCGCGCGCGCGGGCGAGCCGGTGGTCCGCCTCGCACTGCGCCAGGCGATGAAGGTGATGGCCGAGCAGTTCGTGCTCGGGCGAACGATCGGCGAAGCGCTCGCCAACAGCCGCCCTTCGAGCGGCATCGCCTGGCGGCACTCCTACGACATGCTCGGCGAAGCCGCACTGACGATGGAAGATGCGGCACGCTACTTCGACGCCTACCGCGACGCGATCGATGCGATCGGCGCGGCGGCCGATCCCGCGCAGCACGCGGTGTTCGCGCGTCCCTCGATCTCGATCAAGCTGTCGGCGCTGCACCCGCGCTACGAGTATCCGCAGCGCGAGCGCGTGTACCACGAACTGGTTCCGGCACTGAACGCGCTCGCGAGCCGGGCGCGCACGCACCGGATCGGCGTGACCATCGATGCCGAGGAGACCGAGCGCCTCGAGCTGTCGCTGGAGGTCTTCTCGCGATTGCGCCAGAATCCGGCCCTCGCCGACTGGGAAGGACTGGGGCTCGCGATCCAGGCCTACCAGAAGCGGGCGCGCGCCGTGGTCGGCTGGGTGGTCGCGCTCGCGCGGCGCACGCAGCACCGGATCCCCGTGCGTCTGGTCAAAGGCGCCTACTGGGACAGCGAGGTCAAGCGCGCGCAGGTCCAGGGACTGTCCGGATATCCGGTGTTCACGCGCAAGGCGCATACCGACGTCTCGTACCTCGCGTGCGCGCGGGCGCTGCTCGAGGCCGACGACGCGGTCTACCCGATGTTCGCGACCCACAACGCGCATACGATCGCGTGGGTGTCGGCGCGTTCCGCGCAGCTCGGGACGCAGGACTTCGAATTCCAGCGGCTGCACGGCATGGGGGAGAGCCTCTACCGGCAGGTCCTCGGCGACGAAGCGGCACGGAATTGCCGGTGCCGCGTCTATGCGCCGGTCGGAAGCCATCACGATCTTTTGCCCTACCTCGTCCGGCGGCTCCTCGAGAACGGCGCCAACACGTCGTTCGTCAACCGGATCGGCGATCCGCGCGTCCCGGTCGACGACGTGGTGGCCGATCCCCTCGCGCGCGCGCGGTCCTGGGACTATGCATCAGCGGAGCGACTGCCCGCGCCGCAGGACATGTACGCACCGGAGCGACGCAATTCGCAGGGCTTGTCGCTCGCCGACCAGGACACAATGCGCGAGCTCGACGTCGCCGTCGCGGCCATCGCGAAGGCCGATTTCGCGGTGACGCCGGAATCTGGACACAGCATGTCCTCGGGGACGGCGCGCGAGGCGTACGACCCCGCAGATCGCCGGCGCAGGATCGGCACCATCGTCGACGCCGACTGGCCTACCGCCGATCGCGCGCTCGCGATGCTCGTCGAAGGCCAGCGCGCATGGGACCTGCGCGGAGGCGGCAAGCGTGCGGCAATCCTCGATCGGGCCGCGGAGGCGATCGAGCGCGAACGAGGCAGCTTCGTCGCACTGCTCGCGCGCGAGGCGGGGAAGACGCGCGCCGCAGCGCTGGCCGAGGTCCGCGAAGCCGTCGACTATTGCCGCTACTACGCCGCCCGGGCGCGCAAGCAGTTCGAGGCGCCCGCGCCGCTGCCCTCGCCCACCGGCGAGATCAATACGCTGGCGCTGCGCGGTCGCGGCGTGTTCGCCTGCATCTCGCCCTGGAATTTTCCGCTGGCGATCTTCACCGGACAGGTCGCAGCCGCCCTCGCCGCCGGCAATTCGGTCGCCGCCAAGCCCGCCGAGCAGACGCCGATCATCGCCTCGCAGGCCGTTCGGTGCCTGCACCAAGCGGGCGTCCCTGCCGAGGTGCTCGCGCTGCTGCCGGGTCCTGGGGAGGCGATCGGGGCGGCACTGGTCGCCGATCCGCGCATCGCGGGCGTCGCATTCACGGGATCGACGACCGTCGCGGCGTCGATCGCGCGCATGCTCGCGGCCCGGATGCCGATTGCGCCGCTGATCGCAGAAACGGGCGGACTGAACGCAATGATCGTCGACAGCTCCGCGCTCGCCGAGCAGGTCGTCGTCGACGCATTGCAGTCGGCCTTCGACAGCGCGGGTCAGCGCTGCTCCGCGTTGCGCCTGTTGTGCCTGCAGCAGGACGTCGCACCCCGCGTGCTCGAGTTGCTGCAGGGTGCCACGGACGAGTTAGTGATCGGCGACCCGTCCGATGCCGCAACCGACATCGGACCGGTCATCGACGAAGAAGCGCGCGAAAGCCTCGAGGCACACGTCGCCGGGATGGCCGCCGCGGGCCTGCTCCGGCATCGCGTCGCGCTGCCGCAAGCCTGCGCGCACGGAACGTTCGTTGCACCGACGCTGATCGTCCTCGACCGCATCGACCGCCTGACCCAAGAGGTGTTCGGCCCGATCCTGCACGTCGTGACGTGGGAGGCCGGCGGGCTCGATGCCCTGGTCGACGCGGTCAACGGCCTGGGCTACGGCCTGACGCTGGGCATCCACAGCCGCGTCGACGCCACGGTCGACCGCATCGTGGCGCGGGCACGGGTGGGCAACGTCTACGTCAATCGCAACATGATCGGCGCGGTCGTCGGCGTACAGCCCTTTGGCGGCGAAGGCCTCTCGGGCACCGGGCCCAAAGCCGGCGGGCCGAACTACCTACCGCGTTTCGCCGTCGAGCGCACGCTGTCGGTGAACACCGCGGCCGCGGGCGGTAACGCGACGCTACTTGCGCAAGGCGAAGGCTAGGCGCGGTCGGTCGCTGCCGTCGGCACAGATCGCAGCGCGCGTCGAGCGTGAAGATCGCGGCGCGGTTCGAGTGCGCAACTCACCGCGCACGTCGAGCGCGCAGCTCCCGCAGTTCCTGCTCCAGCATCTCGATCCGCTGCGCGAGGCGCAGCACGATCGCCAGGCTGTGGACATCCTCCAGCGCGAAATCCTCCCGCAGGCGGTGCGCGACGCGCGCGGTCACCACGCAGCGCGAACTGAAGGTCCAGGTGGCCGCGGCCAGATCGTCCGGCGCCAGCGCCCCGCACTCGACCAGCTCGCGCAACTCGCTCTCCGACAGCCCCGAGTGCGAGATCAGCTGAGCGATGGTGAGCGTCCCCGTCTCGTCCAGATAGAGAGCTTCCGACACTTCAGTGTCCATGGGCGATGCCCTCCAGATTGGCACGGGGATCGAAGGCCGAGACTTCGGCGAGCTTGCGGTACAGCTCCCGCTGCCGATCGTCGACGACCGTGGGCACCGCGATCTGCACATGCGCGTACAGATGCCCCGCGGTGCCGTTCGGGCGCGAAAGCCCCCGCCCGGCGAGACGCATCTGCTGCCCGCCGCGCGTGCCCGGCGGAATCTTGAGGGTGACACGGCCGGAGGGCGTCGGCAGCTCGACGTTCGCCCCCAGCACCGCCTCCCAGGGCGACAACGGAAGGTCCATGTGGAGGTCGAGTCCATCGGTCCGGTAGAGCGGATGCGCCTGCACGGCGATGTCGAGGTACAGGTCCCCGGCGGGGCCGCCGTTCAGACCTGTGCCCCCCTTCCCTGGAACGCGCAGCTTCTGGCCGTCGGTGACGCCCTTGGGAATGCGGACCTTGATCTTGCGCTGCGCCCGGCGGAGCGCACCGCGTTCGTCGTGCTCGATGACCGCGAGATCGAGCTCGATCTCGGCGCCGCTGTAGGCTTGGTCGAAGTCGAGCCGGACTCCCGCCTCGTAATCCTGGCCGCGGATCGGCGCATTGGGAGCACGTCGGGCGCCGCGGGCGCGCCCGGCGAAACCCGCGAAAAGGTCGGCGAGATCGGCCTCCTCGAACGAGAACGGCGCCTCGCCGTACGAATGCTGCCAATCGGGCGGCGGCCGGAAATCCTCACCTGCCGCGTGACGGCCGAGTTGATCGTAGGCAGCGCGCTTCTCGGGATCCTTCAACGTCTCGTAGGCCTCGGCGACCTCCTTGAACTTCTCCTCGGCGTCCTTCTCCTTGGAAACGTCCGGGTGGTACTTGCGCGCGAGCTTGCGGTACGCCGCCTTGATCGCGTCGGCGGCCGCCGTGCGCTCGACGCCGAGCACTGCGTAGTAATCCTTGTATTTCATCGCTGGCGCCCCGTGCAGACCAAATGCGGATCAACTGCCGGAATCCGCGCGGCGCTCGATCGCCACGCCGAGCTCGCGCACGCCGGGCAGCGCCCCGAGTTTCGCCACGCGCAGCTTGATCGACCGCGCGCCGAATCCGTCGAGGACGGTGCGCGCGAGCGCCTCCGCGAAGCGCTCGAGCAGCGAATGCGGATTGTCCCGGGCGAACGCGCGGATGTGCGCGACGACCGCGGCGTAATCGATCGCGTCGGCGAGTTCGCCCGTCTCGAAGGGGCGCGACGAAGGCAACTCGAGCTCGAGGTCGAGGCGCAGCGTCTGATCGAGCTCCCGCTCCCACGCATAGACACCGACCCTGGTGTCGACGCGCATGTCGTGGATGAAAATCGTGTTCATCGTGCGCTGTGGATGAATGTGCGAATGCTAAGATCGATCCGAATCTTACCGGACGCCGCGCTCTGCCGTGCTCCCGACGATCCTCATCATCAGCGGCGCGTACCTGATCGGCTCGATTTCATTCGCCGTCGTCGTCAGCCGCCTGTACGGCCTGCCGGACCCGCACGGCTACGGCTCGGGCAACCCCGGTGCGACCAATGTGCTGCGAACGGGCAACAAGGCTGCAGCGGCGCTGACCCTCGTCGGTGACGGCATCAAGGGATTCTTCGCAGCGTTCCTCGCGCAGCGACTCGGCCCGGTGCTCGACGCCCCCGCCTGGACGGTCGCGGCTGCCTCGCTGGCCGTGTTCCTCGGGCATCTCTACCCGATATTCCACCGATTCGCGGGTGGCAAGGGCGTCGCGACCGCCGCGGGCATCGTGTTTGCCTGGCACTGGCCCCTGGGCCTCGTCCTGGCCGTGGTCTGGCTCACGATGGCGTTCGGATTCAAGATCAGCTCGCTCGCGGCGTTG
>DATGDG010000008.1:0-3437 GCA_035311025.1 Casimicrobiaceae bacterium | reverse complement strand
GCGCGCGGCAACGCCGATCTCGTCTCCCGCCGCCGCGATCGGCTGCCCGTGCCTCGCGACGCTGGGCTAGAATCGGCCGCGCCTACCCGATGGAGCAGCAATGAGTGAAACCATGATTCGAACCAGTCTCGGCGAGACTGCCGCCCGCAACCTCGCCGATGTCACCAAGACCGCGCCCCAGATGGGCTCGATCAGCCCGCGCTGGCTGCTGCGCATGCTGCCGTGGGCCGACGTCGAGGCCGGCCTGTTCCGTCTCAACCGGGTGCGGGTGGTCGGGTCGGAGATCCAGCGGGTCGAGACGCGCGTCGACGGCGAGCGAGCGCTGCTGAGCCCCGAGAACCTGCGGGCGATCCCGCTGTTTCGCGCCCTCGACCTCGAAGCGCTGTCCGCGCTGAGCGCTCGCTTCGAGTCGCGGCAGGTCCCCTCGGATGCGACGATCGTCCGGGAAGGGGATCCGGGCGAGGAGATGTTCATCATCTGCCGCGGCAAGGTCGAGGTGACCCGGAGCAATCCCGCCGGCGGCCGTTCGTTCCTGTCCGTTCTCGAGGACGGGGACTTCTTCGGCGAGATGGCACTGCTGCGCTCGGAGCCACGCAACGCCACCGTGCGCGCGGTTGCGCCGACGCTGGTGCTGGTGCTGAACCGGACCTCGCTGCAAGCCCTGGTCAAGGATCGCCCGACGCTGCTCGCGAGCCTCGAGGCGGCGGCCGCCGCGCGCGAGCCGCAGAAGACGACGATCGAGCTTTCGACCGTGCGTGATGGCGAGCCGGCGATCAAGACGACCTTCGTCGACTACGAGGAGAACCCGCTGGAGATCGCGCTCTCGTCGATCACCACGACGCTGCGCGTCCACTCGCGGGTGATGGATCTCTACAACCAGCCGTTCGACCAGTTGCGCGAGCAGGCGCGGCTGGTCATCGAGGCGATGAAGGAGCGGCAGGAGTGGGAGTTGATCAACAACGATCGCTTCGGGCTGGGCGGCAGCATCGTGCCTTCGATGCGGGTCAGGACCCGCAGCGGACCACCCACACCCGACGACCTCGACGAGCTGCTCGCGCGGGTGTGGAAGGAGCCTGCCTTCTTCCTCGCCCACCCGGATGCCATCGCGGCGTTCGGCCGCGAGTGTACGGCGCGGGGCGTCCCGCCGCCGACCGTCACGCTGTTCGGATCGCAGTTCCTGACCTGGCGCGGCGTGCCGCTGGTCCCCTCGGACAAGTGCGCGATCGACCGCAGCGGACCGGCACCGACGACGCGCATGTTCCTCGTGCGCGCGGGCCAGGATCGGCGCGGCGTCGTCGGCCTGCACCAGCCGAGCATCGGCGACGAGCGACTGCCGAGCTTCGCGCTGCGGTTCAACGGCATCGACGAGAAGGGGATCGCGAGCTACCTCGTGACCGTGTATTTCTCGCTCGCGATCCTCGCCGACGATGCCGCCGGATCGCTCGACGGCGTGGAACTTGGCCGCTACCGCGACGATGCCCGCTGAGCGCCCGCAGCCCGGCGAGCTGGCGCCGCTCGACGCTCTCGTGAAGGGCGCGCTGGCGGAGGCGCTGGTCGACCTGCCGGGGGTGGCGGGTCTTGCGGGAGGCGCCCTCGGCGGCGAGCCATCCACTCTCGACACGCTCGGCCGCGACCCGGTCGCCGGGCTCGACCCGCTGCCCGAGGGAAGCGATTCGGCGATCTTCAGCACCGCGGCGATCGCGAGCGGGCGCGAGCCGGGACAGCACTGGCCCGACCTCAATGCGTTCCGGCTTTCGGAGGACTTTCCGGGAGGGGCGTTCGATCCGCTGCGGGTGGCGCAGCGCGCCGGCCGGAATTTCCTGCCGGCGCTGATGTTCCCCGAATCACCCCCGTCGACCCTGATACCGAAGCCGCCATCCGGGCAGGTCACGGGTCAGGGCGCGGCGGTGCCATCGTCGGCGCCTTCCGCGCCGTGGCTTGTCTCCGATGCGCAACCCGCGGCGACCGGGAATCGTCCCACGGTGTCGTCCGCCGACGCGCTGCCGCCGTGGCTCGGCGAATTGCCGGCGAGCGAAGTCCGGCGTTCCGGCGCGCGAAGGCTCGGGCTGCGGCGGGATTTCCCGGCGCTCGACCAGCAGGTCCACGGCCATCGGCTGGTCTGGCTCGACAGCGCGGCGACGACCCAGAAGCCGCGCGAGGTGATCGCATCGATCATGCGCTTCTACGAGCGCGACAATTCGAACGTGCATCGCGGCGCCCACGAGCTCGCGGCGCGCGCCACCGACGCCTACGAGGGCGCGCGCGCCAAGGTTCAGCGGTTCCTCGGCGCGCGCTCGCACAAGGAGATCGTGTTCGTCCGCGGCGCGACCGAGGCGATCAACCTGGTGGCGCAGTCGTGGGGGCGAGCCAACATCCACGCGGGCGACGAGATCCTGGTGACGCAGCTCGAGCACCACTCGAACATCGTTCCCTGGCAACTGCTGTGCGAGGCCACCGGCGCCACGCTGCGCGCGGTTCCGGTCGACGACGCGGGCGACGTGCGCCTCGACGCCTACGAGGCCATGCTCTCGTCGCGCGTGAAGCTCGTCGCGTTCACCCAGGTCTCCAACGCCCTCGGGACGCTGGTGCCGGTCGTCCCGATGGTGGAGATGGCCCATCGTCACGGCGCGCGGGTGCTGGTCGACGGCGCGCAGTCGGTGTCGCACCTGCCCGTCGACGTGACCTGCCTTCGCGCCGACTTCTTCGTGTTCTCGGGCCACAAGGTCTACGGGCCCACCGGGATCGGCGTGCTCTACGGACGAGAGGACGTTCTCGAGCGGATGCCACCGTGGCAGGGCGGCGGGAGCATGATCGACGATGTGACCTTCGAGCGGACGACCTACGCGCAACCGCCGACGCGCTTCGAGGCCGGCACGCCGTCGCTGGCCGACGCGGTCGGTCTGGGCGCGGCGCTCGACTACGTCGAGCGCATCGGTCGACCTGCGATCGCAGCCCACGAGCAGCACCTGATGTCGCGCCTCGTCGCGGGGCTGTCGTCGGTGCCCGGGCTGTCCGTCATCGGAGCGCCGGCGGTTCGCGTCGGGGCGGTCTCCTTCGTGCTCGCCGGATACGAGCCGCAGGCCGTCGGCCAGCACCTGAACCGCTGCGGCATCGCCGTGCGCTCGGGTCACCACTGCGCCCAGCCGATCCTGCGCCGGTTCGGGCACGAGACGACCGTGCGGCCGTCGCTCGGCATCTACAACGACGAGGATGACATCGCCCGGCTGGTGGCGGCGCTGCGGGATCTCGCCGAAGGCCGCAGGGGCTGAGGCGCGACCGCCGGCTGGTCGTCTCGCTGTTCCCTCCGCACCTCACTCTCCATTCATCCACCTCGGTCCTTCCACGATGCCGCAGATCGCCTTCGACCGCTTCCACCGCTACGCAGAACTGACCGACATCCTCCACGCGCTCGCGCGCGAGCATCCTGCGCTGGTCTC
>DATGDG010000007.1:0-2526 GCA_035311025.1 Casimicrobiaceae bacterium | reverse complement strand
CCGAGCCGCCCCCGTTGCGAAACGGCGGCGCGATGACGCAGGAGAGCGGAATGATGAAGTCCCGGGACCTCGCAGCGCGATTCGAAGCCTACGCCGACTGGCGGCGGCGCCTTTCGTCCGGCCTATCGGCATTCCACGAGTGGCTGGCCGAACAGGATCTCGCGGACGCGCAGGTCGATCTCAAGGTCCAGCGTCTGCTCGAACGACTGCATCAGGACAAGCTCGTCGTGGCGTTCGTTGCCGAGTTCTCCCGCGGGAAGTCGGAACTCATCAACGCGATCTTCTTCGCCGATTTCGGCCAGCGCCTGCTGCCGTCGTCGGCGGGTCGGACCACGATGTGTCCGACCGAGCTGCTCTACGACGCCTCGCTGCCCCCGTCGATCCGCCTGCTGCCGATCGAGACGAGGTTGAAGGACGCGACGGTCACCGAATTCAAGGATTACGCCGACGAGTGGGTCACCTTTCCGCTCGACCTGGGCGCCGCCGATCGCATGGCCGAGGTGCTGGCACGGGTGTCGCAGGTCAAGCGCGTGCCCGTCGCGCTCGCGCGCAAGTACGGGCTCTACAACGACCGGGACGAGGACATCCTCGCCGCGCTGGAACGCGGCGACGAGGGCAGCGTCGACATCCCGGCCTGGCGGCACGCAATCATCAATTTCCCGCATCCGCTGCTGCAGCAGGGGCTGGTGATCCTCGACACCCCCGGTCTCAACGCGATCGGCACCGAGCCCGAGCTCACGCTCTCGCTGCTGCCCACCGCCCACGCGATCCTGTTCCTGCTCGCAGCCGACGCCGGGGTGACCAAGACCGATCTCGACGTCTGGAACGGCCACCTCGCGGGCGAGGACGCTGCGACGCGGGCGACGCGGCTGGTCGTGCTGAACAAGATCGACGGACTGTGGGACGATCTGAAGGACCAGGTCGAGGTGAACGCCGAGATCGACCGCCAGGTCGACCAGAGCGCGTCGATGCTGGGCATCGCGCCGACCCAGGTGTTCGCCGTGTCCGCCCAGAAGGCGCTGCTCGCCAAGGTCAACGGCGACGACGCGCTGCTTGCGAAGAGCCGCCTGCCGGTCCTCGAACACTCGCTGTCGCGCAAGCTGATCCCCGCCAAGCGCGACTTCGTCGGGGCCGCGACCCAGGGCGAGGTTCGCGCGATGACGGCCCAGATCCGGTCGATCCTCGACGCGCGCGCCAACGGCATCAACGAGCAGCTCGCCGAGCTCACTGCACTGCGCGGCAAGAACCAGGACGTCGTCGTGCACATGATGGCGCGCGTTCAGGAAGAGAAGGAGCTCTTCGAGAAAGGCCTCGCGCGCTACACCGCGCTGCGCAACGTGTTCACGCAGCACACGAACGACCTGTTCGACGTGATCGGCATCTCCGCGCTGCGCCACAACGCCGCGCGCACCCGCACGCGCATCGAGGAGAGCCCGTTCACCAAGGGTGTGCGCGAGGCGATGGGCGAGTTCTTCGCGCGGCTGCGCGCGGATTTCGACAAGGCCGGCAGGCAGGCCGCCGAGATCCACGACCTGATGCGCGCGATGTACGTGCGCTTTGCGCACGAGCACGGTCTCGAGACCTTCGTTCCGCCGCAGTTCTCGGTGCTCAAGTACCTGAAGGAAATCGAGCGGATGGAGCGTGCGTACAACACGCACTTCAACACGCTGTGGAACATGGTGAGCAAGGCCAAGTACCCGCTGATGAAGCAGTTCTTCGAGACGATCGCCTCGCGCTCCAGGCACATCTACAAGGTCGCGAACCGCGACGTGGAGGCCTGGCTCAAGGCGGTGATGTCGCCGCTGGAGACGCAGGTGCGCGAGCACCACATCCAGCTGCGGCGCAGGCTCGACAGCATCCGCCGCATCCACCGCGCGAGCGACGAGCTCGAGAACCGCATTCTCGAGCTCGAGCAGTCGCGCGAGGCGCTCGAGGCGCAACTGCAGGGGTTGCGCAGGGAGATTGCGGCGGTGGACCTCATCATCGAGGCGCCCGACGCGCTGCCCCTCGCCGCGAACGGCTGAATCAGCCCGCCGTTTCCTTCGCCCGCATGAGCGCCTCGTACTTGCGCTGCAGGGCCTCGCGCGATTCGACGAAATCGGGGTTGACCGGGATGCAGTCGACCGGGCAGACCTCGCGGCACTGCGGCTTGTCGAAATGCCCGACGCATTCGGTGCACTTCGCCGGATCGATCCGGTAGATCTCGGGGCCCTGCGATATCGCGTCGTTCGGGCACTCGGGCTCGCAGACGTCGCAGTTGATGCATTCGTCGGTGATCATCAGCGCCATGACGGGTCGCTTCCTCCGGGTATGCGCGCTTCGGAGCCGCGCTAGCGCGAGGCGGCCTTGCGCTGCAGGCGCTCGGCGACCAGCGGGTGCACGAACTTCGAGACGTCGCCGCCGAAGCGCGCGATCTCGCGCACGATCGTCGCCGAGATGAACATGTACTTCTCGTCGGGTGTCAGGAACAAGGTTTCGACGTCGGGGTAGAGGTTGCGGTTCATCCCGGCCATCATGAACTCGTAC
>DATGDG010000006.1:0-7659 GCA_035311025.1 Casimicrobiaceae bacterium | reverse complement strand
CGGCGAGCCGCTCGCGAGCGGCGAGCGCGCCGCGCTCGCGTCGCACATCCACGATCGGATGACGGAGAGCGTGTTTGCGTCCGTCGACGATGCGGCGAGGCTTTTCAAGCATTTCGAGCCGCGGCCGCTCGAGAGCGTCCAGCTCGGCGCCGACGGCCGGGCAGCCATCGCCAAGGCGAACGCCAGGCTCGGGCTCGCGCTCTCCCCCGACGAGATCGATTATCTCGCGGAGCATTTTCGCGCGACTGGGCGCAATCCGACCGATGTCGAGCTGATGATGTTCGCGCAGGCGAATTCCGAGCACTGCCGGCACAAGATCTTCAATGCCACCTGGCGCATCGACGGCGTCCTGCAGCCGCGGAGCCTGTTCGAAATGATCCGCGCGACGCACGCTGCGCATCCCCAGGGCACGATCGTCGCGTACGAGGACAACGCGTCGGTCATCGAAGGTGCGATCGTCGATCGTTTCCACCCAGGCGCCGACGGGCATTACGCCGTGCATCGCGGGCCCGCGCAGATTCTGATGAAGGTCGAGACCCACAATCACCCGACCGCGATCGCGCCGTTCCCCGGCGCCGCGACCGGTGCCGGGGGCGAGATCCGCGACGAAGGGGCGACGGGGAGAGGGGCGAAGCCGAAAGCGGGGCTCGTCGGATACACGGTGTCCGACCTGCGCATTCCCGGGTTGCCGCAGCCGTGGGAACGGGCGCCGGCCACCGCGGCGACCCTCGGCGCCTCACCCGCTCCCGCGGCCGGGAGAGCGCCAACGGAGACCGGCGCTCGCGGGCCGGGGTCGTGGATCGGCAAGCCGGATCGCATCGCATCCGCGCTCGCGATCATGACCGAGGGCCCGATCGGCGCCGCATCGTACAACAACGAATTCGGGCGGCCGAATCTCGCCGGCTACTTCCGGACCTTCGAGCTCGAAGTCGACGGGCAGTGGCGCGGCTATCACAAGCCGATCATGATCGCGGGCGGCGTGGGAAACATCGCCGGGGCACAGGTGCGGAAGCACGCGCTGGCCGAGGGGATGCTGCTGATCCAGCTTGGC
Source organism: Casimicrobiaceae bacterium (assembly GCA_035311025.1). Taxonomy (GTDB): domain Bacteria; phylum Pseudomonadota; class Gammaproteobacteria; order Burkholderiales; family Casimicrobiaceae; genus VBCG01. The sequence continues at coordinate 6,608 of DATGDG010000006.1, read as the reverse complement.
GGGCCGGGCATGCTGATCGGCATGGGCGGAGGCGCCGCGTCGTCGATGGCGACCGGCGCCAACATCGCCGACCTCGACTTCGACTCGGTGCAGCGCGGCAATGCCGAGATGGAACGCCGTGCGCAGGAAGTGATCGACGCCTGCTGGCAGCTGGGCGAAGCCAATCCGATCGCGTCGATCCACGACGTGGGCGCTGGCGGACTGTCGAACGCGCTGCCCGAACTCGTGCACGGCGGGGGCGTGGGCGGCAGCTGCGACCTGCGCGCGGTGCCGTCCGAGGAACCGGGCATGTCCCCGCGCGAGATCTGGTGCAACGAGGCGCAGGAGCGCTACGTGCTCGCGATCGCGGCGGCCGACCTCGCCCGGTTCGACGCGGTCTGCCGGCGCGAGCGCTGCCCCTACGCGGTCGTCGGCCGCGCGAACGGCGAGGGTCGCCTCGTCGTCGACGATCCGCATTTCGGCAACGCGCCGGTCGACGTGCCTCTCGACGTCATCCTCGGCAAGCCGCCGAAGATGCAGCGCGACGTCGTGCGCATCCTGCGCCGGCTGCCGCCGCTCGACCTTCGCGGCGTCGACGTCCGCGATGCGGCCTACCGGGTGCTGCAGCTCCCGGCGGTCGCCGACAAGACGTTCCTGGTCACGATCGCCGACCGGACCGTGGGCGGACTCTGCGCGCGCGATCCGATGGTCGGTCCGTGGCAGGTTCCGGTGGCCGACGTTGCGGTGACCCTTGCCGATTTCGCCGGCTACGCCGGTGAAGCGATGGCCATCGGCGAGCGCACGCCGGTGGCGCTGATCGATGCGCCCGCGTCGGGCCGCATGGCGGTAGCCGAGGCGATCACCAACCTCGCCGCCGCACGCATACGCGACCTGGGCGAGGTCAAGCTCTCGGCCAACTGGATGGCCGCCGCGGGGCAACCCGGCGAGGACGCCGCGCTCCACGACACCGTGCGTGCGGTGGCCCTCGAGCTCTGCGTTCCGCTGGGTCTCTCGATCCCGGTCGGAAAGGATTCGTTGTCGATGCGAACGACCTGGCGCGATGCCGGAGACGACAAGGCGGTGACGGCGCCGGTGTCGCTGATCGTGTCGGCGTTCGCGCCGGTCGCCGATGCGCGCGCCTGCCTGACGCCTCTGCTCGACCCCGGCGGCGACACCGTGCTCGTGCATCTCGACATCGCCGCGGGAAAACGCCGCCTGGGCGCCTCGGCGCTGGCCCAGGTGTACGGGCAGCTGGGCGACGCGTGTCCCGACCTCGACGACCACACGCGGCTGGCGGCCTTCTTCGCGCTGGTGCAGTCACTGCACAGCGATGGCCTGCTGCTTGCGTATCACGACATCAGCGACGGCGGCCTGTTCGTGTCGCTGGCGGAAATGGCGTTCGCATCGCGCTGTGGCCTCGACATCTCGCTTCCGGCGGACGGCGCGGACGCGCTGGCGTCGCTGTTCGCGGAGGAAGCAGGCGCCGTCGTGCAGGTGGCGGCCGCCGACGCCTCGAGCGTGCTCGCGCGTGCCGGCAGCGCGGACATCGCGGCCCGCGTCGTGGGCCGGCCGGCCGCAGGCGACCGGATCGCGATGCGGCACGGCGCCGACCTGGTGCTCGACGAGGCGCGTTCAGACCTGCACCGCGCATGGTCGGCGACGACGCACGCGATGCAGCGGCTGCGCGACAACCCGGCGGCGGCCGATCAGGAATTCGCGCGGGTCTTTGACCGCGACGACCCGGGACTCGCGCCGCGCGTCGGCTTCGACATGGCCGAGGACCCCGCCGCGCCTTTCATCTGCAGCGGTGCCCGCCCGCGCGTCGCGATCCTGCGCGAGCAGGGGGTCAACGGGCAGGTCGAGATGGCGGCGGCGTTCACCCGCGCGGGATTCGATGCATTCGACGTCCACATGAGCGATCTCGCGGAGGGCCGCCGGACCCTTGCGGAGTTCTGCGGCGTCGTCGCCGGCGGCGGCTTCTCCTACGGCGACGTGCTGGGCGCGGGCGAAGGCTGGGCGAAGTCGATCCTGTTCAACCCGCGGCTGCGCGACGCATTCTCGGGATTCTTCGCGCGCGGCGACACGTTCGCCCTGGGCGTGTGCAACGGTTGCCAGATGATGAGCAACCTGCACGAGATCATCCCGGGCAGCGCGCACTGGCCGCATTTCGTGCGCAACGCTTCCGAGCAGTTCGAGGCGAGGCTCGTCCTGCTCGAGGTGCTGCCCACGCCGTCGCTGTTCTTCCGCGGGATGGAAGGCAGCCTGCTGCCGGTGGCACTCGCCCACGGCGAAGGCCTTGCGGAGTTCCGCGATGCGGAGCAGCTCGCCGCGGCGCGCCCGCAGGTTGCGCTGCGCTTCGTCGACCATCGGGGTCGGCCCACCGAGACGTATCCGTACAATCCCAATGGGTCGCCGGAGGGCATCACCGGGCTCACGACGGCGGACGGTCGCTTCACGATCCTGATGCCTCATCCCGAGCGCGTGTTCCGCAGCGCGCAGATGTCGTGGCACCCGCGCGGCTGGGGCGAGCTGTCGCCCTGGTACCGGATGTTCGCCAACGCGAGACGGTGGATCGGCTGATGGAACTGAACGTGTACTCGATCAACGGGGTGACGCCGGTCGTCGATCCGACGGCGTTCGTGCACCCGAGCGCGGTGCTGATCGGCGATGTGATCGTCGGCGCGAACTGCTACGTCGGTCCCTGCGCGTCATTGCGCGGCGATTTCGGCAGGATCGAGCTCCGCGCCGGCGCGAACCTGCAGGACGTCTGCGTCATGCACGGTTTTCCGGGCACCGACACGCTCGTCGAGGAGGATGGCCACATCGGCCACGGCGCGATCCTGCACGGATGCACGGTCAGGCGCAATGCGCTGGTCGGGATGAATGCGGTGGTCAACGACAACGCCGAGATCGGCGAGTCGGCGATCGTCGCGGCGATGGCCTTCGTCAAGGCCAGGATGGTGGTGCCGCCGCGCATGCTCGCTGCCGGGATTCCCGCACGCGTCGTGCGCGAGCTGACCGAGCAGGAGATGGCGTGGAAGGTCGACGGCACGCGCGGCTACCAGCAGCTCGCGCAGCGCAGCCGCGAGACGATGCGAAGGACGCGCCCGCTCGCCGCCGTCGAGGCCGACCGCAAGCGCCTCGACCTTCCCGAACTGCTGCCGCTGTCGACGCTGAAGCGGCGCAAGGGCTGAAGCGGCGCAAGGGCTGAAGCGGCGCGCGGACCGGGGGCGCGTGCTGCGCGGCGGGAGCCCCGCCGCCTTTCGTTGCCCGGCCGGGTCAGAACCCCGCGGCCTGTCCGTCGCGCCGCGGATCGGACGCAGCGACATAGCCGACGTCCGATTTCATGATCACCTGGCCAGCGCCGAAGTCCATGTAGGAATCGGGTATGGATTCCATCTGGTGGCCGAGTGCGATCAAGCCCTGGCGCAATTCGGCTGACGCGGCGGCTTCGAGATCGATCGACCGCCCGGCATTGACTTTCCAGCGCGGCGCATCGAGCGCGGCCTGAGGGTTCATCCCGTAATCGAGCATACGCACCAGCGTCTGGACGTGCCCGGGCGGCTGGATCGGGCCGCCCATGACGCCGAATGCCATCAGCGGCTTGCCGTCGCGGGTCGCGAATCCGGGAATGATCGTGTGGTATGGGCGCTTGCCTCCCGCGACCAGGTTCGGGTGGCCGGGCTGCAGCGAAAATCCCGCACCGCGGTTCTGCAGGCTGATGCCGGTGCCCGGGACGACGATCCCCGAGCCGAAACCCATGTAGTTCGACTGGATCAGCGACACCATCATGCCGCCCACGTCGGCAGCGCAGAGGTAGACGGTCCCGCCCTTCGGAGGCTCGCCCGGGCCATAGGTCTGGGCGCGCTTGGGATCGATCAGCTTCGCACGCTCGCGCAGATAGCCGCGGTCGAGCATCGCAGCCGGGGTCACCGTCATCGAGGACGGGTCGGCGACGTAGCGATGGGCGTCCGCGAAGGCCAGCTTCATCGCCTCGATCTGCAGGTGCTGGCCGGCGATCGAGTCGGCGGGCATCGCGGCGATGTCGAAGGACTCGAGCATGCCCAGCGCCATCAGCGCAGAGATTCCCTGGCCATTGGGCGGAATCTCGTGGATGGTCGTGCCGCGATAGTCGACCGAGACCGGCGTCACCCAGTCGGCGGTGTGCGCCTCGAAGTCGGCGCGGGTGTGGGCACCGCCGTTGGCCTGCGAGTGCGCGGCCATCGCTTCGGCGAGTGCGCCGCGGTAGAACGCCTCGCCGGCGGTCTTCGCAATCGACGCGAGCGTTCGCGCCATCGCGGGCGAAGCCCAGCGCTCGCCCGCCTTCGGCGCCCGCCCGCCGATCAGGAAATGCTCCTGCCAGCCGAGTCCCTGCGGCATCAGCGGAGCCGCGAGCTGCCATTTGTCGGCCACGACCGGGGACACCGCGTAGCCATCGCGTGCGTAACGGATCGCGGGTTCGAACAGGTCGCCGAAAGGCAGCTTGCCGAAGCGTTTCGACAGCGCGACCCATCCGGAGATCGCGCCGGGAATGGTGACGGTTTCCCAGCCGCGCTGCGGCATCGCCGCCTGGCCCGAGAACCGTTCGGGCGACCATGCCGCGGGTGCGCGGCCCGATGCGTTGATGCCCACGAGGCGCTCGCCGTCCCACAGGATCGCGAACAGGTCCGAACCGAGGCCGTTGCTGCAAGGCTCGACGACGGTCAGCGTAATCGCCGTCGCGAGGGCCGCATCGACGGCGTTGCCTCCCCGCCCGAGCATGGCGATGCCCGCCTGCGTCGCCAGCGGCTGCGACGTGGCGACGGCGTTGGCGGCGAAGATCGGCTGGCGCTGCGAAGGGTAAGGGAGTGACCGGTTCATGTCGGAATTCGAAGATGCTGAGGGTTGAAAGTGGCGAAGGTCGGGAAGCTGGAGGAGATGGGGCAGGCGGTCCGCGTGGATGGTACGTGGCGTGGCGCCGTCAGCTGGGCTCGGATCCCATCCGCCTGCGGACGTTCCGCAGCGCGATGAACACGACCCGCAGAGCGGCGGCGGCAAGCACGGCGCGACCAGGGCGTGGAGCGGATTGATCGGCGTCAGCGTGACGCCTGCGACAAGCGCCTCCTTCTATCTGAACTCGCGCCTCGCCGCGCTCGCGACGAGGATCACCGGGACGGTCGACAGCGCGAGTCCGGCCCCGTGTGCGCGATCTGCCGGCGCACCCTCAGAAAAACGGGGCAGACCGCGCGCGGTCTGCCCTCGTTACGGACCGTGCGTCAGGAAATCAGAGTCCGTTCTTGGCGCGCAGTGCCTTCACGTGCTCTTCGATCCACTGTCCCTGTGCGCGCTGTTCGAGCTGCGGCTTCGCTTCTTCGAACGTCGGCACCTTGGCGGCGCGGACGTCCTCGACTTCGAGCACGTGCCAGCCGAACTGGGTGTGCACCGGTTCGGCGCTGAACTTGCCCTTGGGCGTGGACTTGATCGCGTCGGCGAACGGCTTCACGAAGTTGGTCGGCAGGCTCCAGCCGAGTTCGCCTCCCTTGTCCTTCGAGCCGGGGTCCTTGGACCGCGCCTTCGCGAGATCCTCGAACTTGGCGCCCTTCTGCAGCTCGGAGATGATCTCCTTCGCTTCGTCTTCCTTGTCGACGAGGATATGGCGGACCTTGTACTCCTTGTCGCCCATCTGGGCCTTGGCCGACTCGTAGTCCTTCTGGAGCTCGGCCTCCGGCACCGGGTTCTTCTTCAGCCAGTCGCCGATGTAGGCGTTGGCCAGCAGGTTCTCGGTGGTCAGGTCCAGCTGGGTCTTGACCTCGGGATTCTTGTCGAGACCCTGCTTCTTCGCCTCGCTGGCGAGCATCGTCAGCGTGTTCAGGTTGTCCTTGACCGCATTGCGCAGTTCAGGCGTGTCTTGGGCACCCTTCGCGAGCTGCTGCTTGAGAATCAGGTCGAACTGCCCCTGCGTGTAGAGGATCTTCCCGGTACTCGCGGCCTTGGCGGCAGCGGCAGGCTTCGCCGGTGCGGCGGCCTGCGCGAACGCGCCGGCGGAAAAGAGCGCAGCCGTGGCCGCAATGGCAATCGTCATTCGTTTCATCGTGGTCGTCCTTTCGTCAGGAATGGGTCTCGCCCGGAGCGTAGGCGCGAATCGCCAGCGCATGCACCGGGTGAGGAATCAGGTCGCCAACGCAGTCGAGAACGGCGCGGTGGCGGGCGATGCGGGAAAGCCCCTGGAAGCGCTTCGACACGATCGTGACCGAAAAGTGTCCCGCGCCCGACGCCGCGCCCGCGTGCCCGACGTGCTGCGCGCTGTCGTCGCGGATGTCGAGCTCGGTCGGGTCGAGGGAGGCAAGACGTTCCTCGATCGTGGCTGCCAGGTTCACTGCGAGGGCTCGATGACGTGGCGCGCGAGGAACACGCCCTGCGCGATCGCGAACGCCACGAACAGGCCGATGCCGCCCCAGACCTTGAAATTGACCCAGGTGGCGGTCGGGAAGTGGAATGCGATGTACCAGTTGGCGAACGCCATTGCGCCGAAGAACAGGATCCAGGCCCAGGTCAGCCGGGTCCAGATCGCCGGCGGCAGCCGCAGCTCCTTCATCACCGACGCCAGGAGATCGCGGCGCCACACCAGCTTGCCCGCGGCGAGCACGCCG
>DATGDG010000005.1:0-4178 GCA_035311025.1 Casimicrobiaceae bacterium | reverse complement strand
TGCTGCAGGCGGACGAGCTCGGTATCGAGCCGGACGTCGGCAGGCACGAGGCCCGGTGCGCGAATGACGGAGCGGAAGCTCCCGGTCTGCTCGAGCGCGCGCGCGAGCAGCGGCTGGAGCATCCGCGCCGGAACATCGGCCCAGCGGCTCGCCGCGTAGTAGTCGAGCTCGTAGGGGCGCATGACGTAGGCGATCTGCGCCGTACCGAAGCCGGGCCAGGCGCGCGGCTGCGTGATCTCGACGACGAGGTCGTGCCGCGGTCCGGCAGCCTGCGGCAGCGGTTTCGCGGCCAGCACGTAGCGCGTCTGGTCCTCGACCTTGGGTGGCTGCAGCGCGGCGCAGCCCGCCAGCAGCGCGGTCAGCGCCAGCAGGGCGAAGCGCCGGCGCCCGGCTGGCAGGCCTTGGCGGGGAATCACGTCAGGGTCGGCAGACCGGGGCCTGCCGTCGTCGCTGCGCAGATCGTCTGTCATCGTCTTCACTCGCCGGGGCCGCGTCGCGCCGGAGGTCGTCCCCACAGCAGCACGCTCGGATTGCGCTCGACTTCGCTGCCGACGCCCTGCAGCGTGCTCGCGACTTCCCGCAGCTCGGTGACCAGCTGGCGCACTTCGGGCAGCCCGACACTGGTGAAGCGCTCCAGGTCCGCGCGGGTGCCGTCGAGGGTCCGGGTCGCACTCGTTCCGGCGCTGGCGACCGCGTCGGCCATCCGGTCGATTGCGTCCGCACTGCGCTGGATTCGCTGCAGGAGCGCCGGCAGCTCCGCCGAGACCCGTGCCGTGTTGCGGGTCGTGCGCGCGAGATCGACCAGTCCCGCATCGATCGCCGACGAGCGCGCGGCCAGGATTTTCGAGACCTGCCGGAGGTCCGCAAGCGTCTTCGCCACCGCCTGCAGGTTGTCCTGGTTCAGCAGCGCGTTGAGGCTGTCGCTCGCTCGGGTCATGCTCGCGACCAGCGTGGTGACCGCGCGCTCGAGGCGAGCGATCGTCGAAGGCCCGGACGCGATCACCGGATATTCCTCGCCGGGTTTGGCCTTCAGCGGCGGCGAATTGCGGCGGCCTCCGTTCAACTCGATGTAGGCGATGCCGGTCACGCCCTGGATCCCCATCGCTGCGACCGTGTCCTCTCTGACCGGCGTCCCGCTCAGGATCGACAGCGTCAGCTCCACCCGCTCGGCGTCGGCAGGGTCGAGCCTGATTGCGCGGACGAACCCGACGTCGACGCCGTGGTACTTGACCGGCGAGTTGAGCTCGAGCCCCGCGACCGATTCGGTCATGTAGCTCCGATACAGGGCGTAGCTTCGACCGTAGTACTTGCCGCTGCTCAGCCACAGGACGCCGCCGATCAGCGCGGCACCCAGCACGAGCACGAAGATGCCTACGACGGCGTAGTTGACTTTTGCTTCCATGCCTGCTCCCGCGCGGCTCTTCCGCGCGGTCCGTAGAAGTATTCGCGGATCAGCGGCTCGCTGCGCTCCGAAAGCTCGGTCATCGTGCCGGTTCCGATGATGCGCCCCGAATCGAGCACCGCAACCCGATCCGATGCGCGCCACAGCAGGTCGAGATCGTGCGTCACCAGCATGATCGTCAGGCCGAGGACGTCGCGGAGGTTGCGCACCAGCTCGTCGATCCCGCTCGCGCTCAACGGGTCGAGACCGGCAGTGGGCTCGTCGAGGAACAGGAGCTCGGGGTCGAGCGCGAGCGCGCGGGCGAGCGCGGCGCGCTTGCGCATGCCGCCCGAGAGCTCGTTCGGGTACTTCGGTCCCGCATCGGCCGGCAATCCCGTCAGGGCGATCTTCAGTGCGGCGATCTCGCTGGTCAACCGCGGCGACAGGCCCGTGTGCTCGTGCAGGACCATCGCCACGTTCTCGGTGACGGTGAGCGAGCTGAACAGCGCACCGCGCTCGAACACGACGCCCCAGCGACGGCGCAGCGGCAGCGCCTGCTCGTCGCTCAGGCCGACCACCTCGCGCCCGAACACGCGGATCGAGCCCGACGCCGGCGGCTGCAGCAGGATCACCTCCCGCAGCAGCGTGGACTTCCCGCAGCCGCTGCCGCCGACGATCGCGAAGATCTCGCCCCTGCGCACCGAGAGGTTGACGTCCTCGTGCACGACGGCGGTGCCGAAGCGCGTGGACAGCCGCTCGATCTCGACGATCGCGTCGACGGCATGGGCGGGCGCTGTCATCGCGTCACAGGTCGAGCAGGTTGAAGATGACCGAGAACAATGCGTCGATCACGATCACCAGGAAGATCGCCTGGACGACCGAGATCGTCGTCTGCCTGCCGACGCTGTCGGCACTGCCCTGCGTCTCGAAGCCCCGGTGGCAGCCGACCAGCGCGATGACCATCGCGAACACCGGTGCCTTGAAGATGCCGGTCAAGAAGGTCGACATGACGATCGCCTGGTCGAGGCGATCCAGGAAGACCCGGTAGCTCAGGTCGAGCTGGGTTCGGGCCATCAGCATGCCGCCGAGAATCCCGGTGATGTCGGTGTAGACGGTGAGCAGCGGCATGACCACGACCAGCGCGAGCATTTTGGGAAGCACCAGCAATTCCTGGGGCACGACCCCCACGGTGCGCAACGCATCGATCTCCTCGGTGACCTTCATCGTTCCGATCTGCGCCGTGTAGGCGGACCCCGAGCGGCCTGCGACGATGATCGCGGTCATCAGCGGCGACAGCTCGCGCAGCATCGCGATGCCGACCAGGTCGGCCACGTAGATGTTCGCTCCGAACCGCTGCAGCTGGTCGGCGCCCTGGTAGGCGATGACCACACCCAACAGGAACGACAGCAGGCCGGTGATCGGCAGTGCGTCGAATCCCGCTGTCTCGATGTTGTGCAGGATGGCGCGCCAGCGGATGCGGCGCGGCTGCAGGATCGAGCGCCACAGCGCCGTGAATGTCTCGCCGACGAACGCGAGGAATTCGATGACCTCGCGCGCCTCGCCGAACGCCTTGCGACCGACGGTTTCCAGCGCGCCCGGCCGGCGCACCGCTGCCGCCGCCGCGGGGGCTGCCGCGCGCGACGCGATCAGGTCCACCAGTGCACCGAACTCGGGACGCAGGCCGTCGAGCCGGATGGAGAGACCCTTCGCTTCCAGGTCCCGCAGGGTGCGCCGCAGCAGCCAGGCGCCGGCCGTGTCCAGCGCCACGATCGCGGACGCGTCGATCGCAATCTCCCCCGCCGCCGGCCAGCGCAGGCCGTCGATCCTGCGCTCGAGGCCGACGATGCCCGCGACGGTCCACAAGCCCGTGCAACGTGCAACGCCGGGGCCGATTCCGGCCCCCGGTGCGGGGCCGACGGTCAGCTCGGCGGGATCGCCCGCCTTTGTCGCGTCCGGCATGGATCGATTGAGGGACGTCAATTTCAGAGCAGCGGCGGAGGCGGATCCGCGCTCGGCGCCTGGATGGCGGTGGGGGCCATGCGCTCGGCCTGGGTCACCCAGCCCCCGCCCATGGCCTTGTAGACGTTGACGCCGGACACGTAGAGCGAGGTGCGAATTGCCGCCAGGCTGATCTCCGCAGGGAACAGGGCCTGCTCCGCTTGCAGCACCGTCGAATACGGCGCGTAGCCGCCATCGTACTGCAGGCGGGCGAGCCGCGAGTAATCCCTGAGTGAACTGACGAGCCGCTGCTGCGCGGCAAGCTGCTCCTTCAGCTTCTGCTGCGCGACCAGCGCATTGTCGACGTCGGCAAACGCACTCTGGATCGCGAGCTCGTAGCCCTGCAGTGCGGCCTCGCGCGCCGCCTCGGCCTGCCGCACCTGGCCGGTGATGGCGCCGAAGGTGAAGATCGGCCCGGTGAACTGTCCCGCATAGCTCCACACCCGGGCGGGCCCCTTGAACAGGTTCGACAATTCGGCGCTCGACGAGCCGAACGCCCCGGTGAGCGAAATCGTCGGGAAATACAGGGCGCGGGCCGCGCCGATCTGCGCATTGGCCGCGATCAGATTCTGCTCAGATTGCATCAGGTCGGGCCGCCGTTCGAGCAGCCCGGAGGGTACGCCCGCCGGGATGGCAGGCAGCGCCAGCTCGTAGATCGTCTTGCCGCGCCTGATCGGTCCCGGATTGCGGCCGAGCAGCACCGACAATGCGTTCTCCATCTGCACAATCTGCGCTTCGATCTGGGGAATCTGCGCAGCGGCGGTCTCGTATTGCGACCGGGCCTGGGCCACGTTCATTT
>DATGDG010000004.1:0-2437 GCA_035311025.1 Casimicrobiaceae bacterium | reverse complement strand
CGAGTCGGTGGTCGGCGGCGAGCGCTTCGGACGCTACTCGTTCATCGGGCTGCCCGCTAAGGTGCGCATTCGCGTCAAGGACGGACACGTCGAGGTCGAGGACCGCGGCGGCGTCGTCGAGCGTCACGACGGCGATCCGCTCGCGTTCCTGCGCCAGTTCCTCGGCCGCTTCCGGGCCGCGCCGCAGCCGGGGCTGCCGCGTTTCTGCGGCGGGCTGGCCGGCTATTTCGGCTACGACACGGTGCGCTACGTCGAGCGCAAGCTCGCGGCGCGCAGGAGCTCGCCGTCCGATGCGCTCGACGACCTGCCCGAGATGCTGCTGCTCCTGACCGACGAACTCGCGGTCATCGACAACCTCGCCGGCAAGATCTACCTGATCGTCTACGCGGACCCGGGCGAGCCGAACGCCTACTGGAATGCGCAGGACCGGCTCCAGCAGCTGCGCAGGAAGCTGCGCACGCCGGCGACGATTCCATACCAGACGGCGACCGCGGTCACCGCCGCCGAGAGCGAGATGGGTGCCGAGGGCTACCAGGCGGCGGTGCGCCGGGCGAAGGAATACATCGCGGCCGGGGACATCATGCAGGTCGTGCTGTCTCAGCGCATGCACCTGCCTTTCGCCGCGTCGCCGCTGTCGCTCTACCGGGCGCTGCGCTCGCTGAATCCGTCGCCGTACATGTTCTATTACGACCTCGGCGATTTCCATGTCGTCGGTGCGTCGCCCGAGATCCTCGTGCGCAAGGAGGGGCCGACGGTCACGCTGCGGCCGATCGCCGGGACGCGGCCGCGCGGCGCGACGCGCGAGGCCGACGAGCAGCTGGCGCGCGAGCTCGCCGCCGACCCCAAGGAGATCGCCGAGCACGTGATGCTGCTCGACCTCGGGCGCAACGACGTCGGCCACGTCGCGGCAACCGGCAGCGTGCGGGTGACCGAGCAGCTCGAGATCGAGCGCTACTCGCACGTGATGCACATGGTGTCCAACGTCGAGGGCGACCTGGCGCCCGGAACGACGAGCTTCGACGTGCTCGCGGCGAGCTTCCCGGCCGGGACGGTGAGCGGCGCGCCGAAGGTCCGGGCGATGGAGATCATCGACGAGCTCGAGCCAACCCGGCGTGGCATCTATGCGGGTGCAGTCGGCTACATCAGCTTCCAGGACGACATGGACCTGGCGATCGCGATCCGCACGGCGGTGATCCGGGACGGCATGCTCTACGTGCAGGTCGGCGCCGGCATCGTCCACGACTCGGTGCCCGAGACCGAGTGGCAGGAGACGCTGAACAAGGGACGCGCGGTGCTGCGCGCCGCCGAGATGGTGCAACTCGGGCTCGACGCCGAGCCTTGACCCTGTCCGAAATCCTCGGGCTGCTCCTGATCGCCGGCATCGGCTGGTTCGTCTGGGACAGCATGAAGATCCGCGAGGCGGCCAATGCGGCGATGCGCGCCGCTTGCGAGTCGCGGGGGATGTATTTCCTCGACGACACCGTCGCGCTGCAGTCGATCAAGCCGGTGCGGAACGACGCCGGACGGATCGTGCTGCGGCGCATCTACGATTTCGAGTACAGCGACACGGGCCACAACCGGCGCAAGGGGAGCATCACCCTGGTCGCCGATGCCGTGGTCGCGCTCGACGTCGGATTGCGGCTGGTCGGCGGCAGCGAGTTCCTCCAGTGATCCGGCGCGCCCCGCACCCGGCAGCAGCGGCCGCTGTTCAGGGCCGCGTCCAACGGCAGGCGCGCCACTGATAAGATTCGCGACCATGCGCAATCGACGCAGCATCGGCTATCCCGTCCGGTCGACCGCCCGGTGGTGGCGCTAGCCCACCACGCCCATCCCTCGCCCGATCGCGTCCGCGGCGCCCGGTGCCTGCCGACCCCCGGGATATCACCGCAGACATCGGGCCCATCGATCATCGACGGGGACCCCGCGAATCAGTGGAGCAGGTAACGACATGCTGCTGATGCTCGACAACTACGACAGCTTCACCTGGAACCTCGTCCAGTATCTGGCCGAGCTGGGTGCGAGCGTCAAGGTGGTGCGCAACGACGCGATCACGCTCGACGAGGTCGAAGCGCTGCAGCCGGAGCGGATCGTCATCTCGCCCGGGCCCTGCACGCCGAACGAGGCGGGAATCTCGGTGCCGCTGATCAGGCGCTTCGCGGGCAAGATTCCGGTGCTCGGCGTCTGCCTCGGGCACCAGGCGATCGGCCAGGCGTTCGGCGGGCGCATCATCCGCGCCCAGCGCGTGATGCACGGCAAGCTGTCGTCGATCGTCCATGACGGGCGCGGCGTCTTCAGGGGCATCCCGTCGCCGTTCACCGCGACGCGCTACCACTCGCTGGCGATCGAGCGCTCGAGCCTGCCGCCGGTGCTCGATGTCACGGCAACGTCGGAAGACGGAGAGATCATGGGGGTGCGCCATCGCGAGTTCGCCGTCGAA
>DATGDG010000003.1:0-4234 GCA_035311025.1 Casimicrobiaceae bacterium | reverse complement strand
CCGCTGATGATGCAGCCCCCGGATACCATGGAGTCGAAGGCTTGGCCGCGGCGGTTTTCATCGTCGAACACGAACTTGGCCGGGGGCAACTGCTCCTGGTAGGTCCAGATCGGCCAGGTCTCGTCGTACAGATCGAGGTCGGGAACGACGTCGGTGAGCCGGATGTTGGCTTCCCAGTACGCGTCGACCGTGCCGACGTCGCGCCAGTAGGGAACGCCGTCGTTCAGATTGACGCAACTGTCGGCGAAGTCATGCGCGTAGACGCGCGCGCCCGACGCCATGAGGCCCGGGATGATGTCCCTGCCGAAGTCGTGGGTGGAGCCGGGGAGATCGGCGTCGCGCAGCAGCGCATCGTAGAGAAAGGCTGCGTCGAACACATAGATGCCCATGCTGGCGAGCGCACGTCCCGGTCGCCCCGGAATGCACGCCGGGTCGCCCGGTTTTTCGTGGAAGTCCACGATGCGTCGCTCGCGATCGACGCCCATCACGCCGAAGGCGCGCGCCTCGTCGACGGAAACCTCGATGCAGCCGACCGTCATCTGCGCCTGGCGATCGACATGGTCGTCGAGCATCCGCCGGTAATCCATCCTGTAGACGTGATCGCCCGCCAGCACCAGCACGAAGTCGGGGGAGTGACGGCGGAGGATGTCGAGGTTCTGGTAGACGGCGTCGGCGGTGCCGCGGTACCACATCGGCTCGATGCGCTGCTGGGCGGGCAGCAGCTCGACGAACTCGTGGAAGCGACCGTCGAGGAAGCTCCACCCACGTTGCACGTGCCGAATCAGGCTTTGTGCCTTGTACTGCGTGCAGATGCCGATGCGGCGGATTCCGGAGTTGACGCAATTCGACAGCGGAAAATCGATGATCCGGAACTTGCCACCGAAAGGCACCGCGGGTTTCGCTCGCCAGTCGGTGAGGTGCTCGAGCCGGCTGCCCCGACCACCCGCGAGGATCAGCGCGAGCGTGCCCCCGGCGAGCCTGTCCGGCTGGCGGCGCTCGTTGCGCGCCGGCGCGCCGCCTGACCGGCTCTCTGCAGTCCCATCGCTCATCGCCGGTCCCGACGCCCCCGATTGGTCACGACGGCTTCATGCACGGCGCGCTTCGGCGAGCGCCCTGTTGGCCTGTTCGGGCGTGGCGAACGGACCGGCGAACACCCCGCCCGCATCGAACGGGATCGTGGTGCAGCCCGAAGGCCAGGTGACCACGTAGAAGCCGCATGCAGGCGGCGTCGGCGAATCCGAGATCGTCGCGCGCTCGTAGCATTCGGCATCGAACACGCGACCGTCGATCACCCGGACGACTTCCAGTTGTTCAACCATGGTCGATCCCCCTCGCGGCTCCAGCCGCTCGTGCCCCTAGCGCCCGGCGAGTTGCCGGCTCATCCGTGGATTGTGGTGAACATGCTGCGACAGGTCTTGATCCTGATCAAGCCGGCGACATCGAGCATCCCCCGGAAGCAGAGGCTAGAATCGCGCGGCGACCCGCTCGCGACGACCGTGATGCAGGCGATCGACGCTGATGCGGGGATGCGGCCAGGAGGGTCGCGCACCTCTCGACGGACATCGGACTCGCCCGTTCGTTCCTCAACATCGCGGATGTTCGACGGGTACGCTTGCAGGGCATACTTCGAACGACGGTTCGCGTTCCCGCGGCCGCCGTTGATCTCCGTCAACAGGCTCGTCCCCGCCGAGGGTAAGCTCGGCCATTACGGTCCGACCGTCTGCCGACGAGGTCGGCGTGTCCGGGGAGGCACGAGGAACAGAATGGTCGATGCCCCGCTGCGCGTGCTGTTCGCGACTGCCGAATGTGCTCCGTTGGTGAAGACGGGCGGATTGGGTGATGTCAGCGCCGCGCTGCCGACGGCACTGCAGCAGCGTGGCCTCGACGTCCGGATGCTGCTGCCCGGCTACCGCCCCGTGCTCGACGCACTGCAATTGCGCACGCGCCGGCGATCCCGTCCTCGCACCATCCTGGCGCGCGCAGGCGAGAGCCGGCTGATCGAGGCCGAACTTCCCGGTGGCGTTCCGCTGATCGTGATCGACCATCGGTCGCTCTACGATCGTCCGGGCGGTCCCTATCAGGATGAAGGCCGCCTGGATTGGCCCGACAACCCTCTGCGCTTCGGCCTGTTGTCGAAGGCGGCGGCGATGTTCGCGGGCGACCCGGATTCCTTGGGCTGGAAGCCGGATGTCGTGCATTGCAACGACTGGCATGCAGCGATGAGTCCCGTCTACCTGCGCTCGCGCAGCATGGCGGCGGGTCGCTGCGCCAGCGTGATGACGGTCCACAACCTTGCCTACCAGGGATTGTACGGACCGGAATGGCTCGGTCGTCTCGAACTGCCGGCCGAGGCGCTCACACCGGAGGGTTTCGAATATCACGGCTGGATCTCGTTTCTGAAGGCAGGGCTTCAGTTCGCGGACGCGATTACGACAGTGAGCCCGACCTATGCCCGCGAGATCCAGACCGACGAAGGCGGCCTCGGGCTCGGGGGCGTGCTTCGCGCGCGGCAGGCCGCGCTCTTCGGCATCCTGAACGGCATCGACACCGGGGAATGGGATCCGGCACAGGATCCGCTGATCGCGCGGCGCTACGATCACGATTCCCTGGACGCGAAGCGGGCGAATGCGACGGCGCTGCGGGTCGAGTTCGGCCTCGAGGATCGACCCGCGGTCCCGCTGTTCGCGGTCGTGAGCCGGCTGGTCGACCAGAAAGGCATCGACCTGGTCGCGGACATCGCGCCTCGCCTGGCCGCACTTCCGGCGCAACTCGTGATGCTGGGCGAGGGTGATTCGGGCCTCGAGCGCCGGCTTGCGGCGCTGACCGCCTCGCACCCCGGGCAAATCGCGGTTCAGATCGGCTTCGATGCCGCCCTCGCGCATCGGATCGAAGCCGGGGCCGACGCGTTCCTGATGCCGTCGCGCTTCGAGCCCTGCGGCATGAACCAGATGTACAGCCAGCGATACGGCACACTTCCCGTCGTGCGCCGGACCGGCGGGCTCGCCGACACGGTGATCGATTGCACGCGGCAAACCCTCGCCGACGGCAGCGCGACGGGTTTCGTGTTCGATGTATCGGAGGCCGACGCACTTTACGCGGCGTGCGAACGTGCCTTCCGCATGTTTCGCGACGATCCGGCGACCTGGCGAAAGCTCCAGGTCACCGCGATGGCGCGCGATTTCAGCTGGGATGCTTCGGCACGCCGCTACGAGGAACTGTACGGCGCACTGGCGCAGCGCAAGACAGGCGCTGCGGCCGTCGCGCACTGAAGGAGCGAGACCATGAATGTCGATGACGAACTGCAGGCGACGATTGGGCGCCTGGTGCAACCCGGCAAGGGCATCCTTGCCGCCGACGAGAGCCTTCCCACGATCGGCAAGCGCTTCGCCGCGGTCGGCGTCGAATCGACGCCCGAGAACCGCCGGGCGTACCGGAGCATGCTGTTCAGGACGCCCGGGGTCGAGGCTTTCATCAGCGGGGTCATCCTGTTCGAGGAGACCCTTGCGCAGCGGGATGACAGCGGGACCCCGCTGCCTGAAGTGCTCGCGCGTGCCGGCATCGTGCCGGGCATCAAGGTCGATCAGGGCAAGGTTCCCCTCGCGCATTCGCCTGGCGACGAGGTGACGCAGGGGCTGGACGGTCTCGCCGCCCGCCTCAAGACCTATCGCGAACTCGGGGCCCGCTTTGCCAAATGGCGCGAGGTGTACAAGATCGGCCCGCGAAATCCCTCACCGCTTGCGATCGAGGCCAATGCCGAGGTCCTGGCGCGCTACGCTGCAGTGTGCCAGGAGGAGGCGCTGGTGCCGATCGTCGAACCCGAGGTGCTGATCGACGGCGACCACACGATGGAGCGTTGCGAAGAGGTGATCGACGAGGTGCTTCACGCCGTCTACCACGCCCTCCATCGGCATCGCGTCGTTCTCGAGCACACGCTGCTCAAGCCCAGCATGGTGCTTCCCGGCAAGGAGCGCAAGGCGAAGGCGACGCCCGACGAGGTCGCGGTGGCGACCCTGCGGGTACTGAAGCGCAGCGTGCCGGCAGCGGTGCCTGGAATCAACTTCCTGTCGGGAGGACAGGGGCCCGAGGAGGCCACGGCGAACCTCAATGCGATCAACGCGCGCTACCCGGCAGCGCCGTGGGCATTGTCGTTCTCCTACGGGCGGGCGCTGCAGGATACGCCGATGAAGGCCTGGGCCGGCAATCCCGGCAATGCGGCGGTCGCCCAGCGCGCGTT
>DATGDG010000002.1:0-7330 GCA_035311025.1 Casimicrobiaceae bacterium | reverse complement strand
ATCGCTGCGGTTCGCGCGGCGTTCGCCGCGAAGACCGCGGCCGAGGTCGCTGCGCTGGGCGCACAGGCGTCGGCACTGGACGCAGCAAGCGTCTCGACCGCCGACGATGCGGCGAAGGTCGAGCAGGCGATCGTCACGCTCGCCGCCGTGATGACCGGAGGGAATCCGTGATCGAGGCGGGCAGCCTCGAGTATGCACACGCGCGCCTGTCGGCGCGCTTCGGAAATCGCCCCGACGAGGACGCCTGGCGACGCATCGAGACCCTGCGCGACCTTGCCGCGCTGCTCGAAGCTACGCGGGCGTCGCCGCTGGCGCCATGGGTCGCGCGGATCGGCGCGGACGCCGACGTCCATGCGGTCGAACGGGCGATGCGCGCCCATCTGACCGAACGCGTTGCCGCGATCGCCACGTGGATGCCGCCGGCATGGCGGTCTTCGATCGCGTGGTGCGGCCTGCTCGTCGACCTGCCGCTGCTGCAGCACCTCGTCCGCGGCGGCGCTGCCCCCGGCTGGCGGATCGACGAGGATCCGGTCCGGCGCAAGGCGATCGAGGCGTTCCTCGCCACGGGCAGCATCGATCCCGATCGCCTCGGCGCGATCTGGCGCGACGGTTGGCAGCAGCGCCTGCCGAAAGAACACCGCCGCCTTGCGCTGTTCGCCGAATTCCTGCGCCTGATCGACGAGCACGTCGAGGCATGGCGCGATCCGCGCCTGGTCGAAGGCTGGGCCGCGCGGCGGCGCCTGCACGCCCGCCTGACTCGCCTGTTCCGCCGCGCGACCCTCGACCCCACGGTCGCATTCGTCTTCCTCGCGCTGTCGGCGCTGGAGTTCGAGCGCCTGCGCGGTGAAATCCTCCGCAGGGTCGCCTTTCCACGCTTGCCGCTCGCCGCGTGATCCGTCCGCGACCCGCACGCTGGTTCGAGCTGCTCGTCGCGCGCGACGACGCGACCCTCGCGCTCGAGGCCCTCGCACGCACGGGTGCAGTCGAGCTCGAGGCGCGACCGAGCGCGATGCTTCCTGCCGGGCTCACCGACATCCGTGTTCCGATGCAGCAGTTCTCCGAGCTCGCGTTGCGTTACCACGCCTACTGGCCGACCGATCGCTGGCAGGCTTCGGCGTTCCCGGAGCCCCCGGCGAGGACCCTCGAGCGCTGCCTGTCGAAGATCCGCAGCTGGGCGCAGGAGGCGGAGCCCCTGATCGGTCAGCTGCAGCGCGGCGAAGCGGAACGTGGCGATCTTCTCCGTGCGAAGCGTGTTCTCGATGCGCTGGCCGCAAGCCGCATCGACCTCGCGCAGATGGCCAGCGCGGGCCCCGTGTTGCAGGCGCGGCTGTTCGTGTTCGCGCAGGGCGGCGAGCCGGTCGCGCCGCCAGGTCTGCTCGTCAGGCGCTTCGAGGCCGATGCGCAGGCGCACGCACTCGCGCTCGGCACCGCGGAGGAGATCGAGCGCCTCGCGCAGCAGACGACCGCGCAGAAGGGGGGCGCGTGGCCGCTGCCCACGTGGCTGCAGTCCGACCACGCGCGCAACGATGAGCGCGTGGCGACCCGCCTCGGCGAGCTGGAACGCGACGGCGTCTTCGCGCGCACCCAACTGTCCGAACTCGCCGATCGCCACGATCTGCGCGGGGTGCTGGGGGACATCGCTCGCCTCGAGTGGGTGCTGGAGAACGTTCGCGCGCTGGAGTCGGGCGAACTCTTCTGCTGGGTCACCGGCTGGACCAGCGATCTCGAGGGGCGGCAGCTTGCCGCCGTCCTCGATCGTTCGCCGGCGCGCTCGATTCTCCATGCGCCGCCTCCCCCTGCCGCGACGTCGGCACCGCTGCTGCTGGCCAACCCCTGGTGGGCGCGACCCTACGAGATCTTCAGCCGGGCGATGGGCATGCCGTCGCACGACGAGGCCGATCCCAGCGTGCTGCTGGCATTCGTCGTCCCACTGATGTTCGGTTACATGTTCGCGGACGTCGGGCAGGGTCTGCTGATCGCGATCGCGGGCTTCGTCCTGCGCAGGCGCTTCCCGCTCGCGCGGCTGTTCGTCGCCGGCGGGCTGGTCGCAGCGCTGTTCGGCACGCTGTTCGGCAGCGCATTCAGCCTGCAGGCGTTCCGCCCGCTGTGGTTCGAGCCCCTCGACGATCCGCTGACCGTGCTGCTCGTCCCGCTGGTCGGCGGAGCCGCACTGCTCGCGACCGGCCTGCTGCTGTCGGCAGTGGAGGCGTTCTGGCGGGGCGAGCTCGCGGCTTGGCTCGGCAGCGATGCCGGGTTCATCGCGGTCTACGTCGGCCTGCTCGTCGGCTTCGTGCAGCCCGCGGGCTTCGCAGTTGCGGCGCTGGGCGCGTGCGTGTTCTGCCTCGGGCACGGCCTGCGGGAGCGCCGGTTCGCCGCGGTCGCCGGCGCACTGGGGGAACTGGTCGAGCGCACGCTGCAGATCGTGATCAACACGCTGTCGTTCGCCCGCGTCGGGGCGTTCGCCCTCGCGCATGCCGGACTGTCGTCGGCGATCGTCGCGCTGATGCACGCCAGCGGCAACGTGATCGTGCAGGCGCTCGTGCTGATCGCCGGCAACGCGGTCGTCATCGTCCTCGAGGGACTGGTCGTGTCGATCCAGACCACCCGCCTCGTGCTGTTCGAGTTCTTCGCGCGGTTCCTCGTGGCGGGCGGGAGGCTGTTCCGTCCGCTGCCCGTTCCCCCGTCCACCCTGCAGGAGAGAGCAATGAAGACGTCGTACAAGTTCACCACGGCGCTGGTCGCGCTCGCACTGGTCATGGGCATTGGCGCGACCGCCCTGCTGGTCGCCGGCGCTCCTGCGCTCGCCGCCACGGCGCCCGGGACCGCTGCGACCGGCGGGACGGGCGGGGGCGATGCGTCGGGCTTCGGCCTGATTGCTGCGGCAGTGTCGACGGCGCTTGCGGCGCTGGGCGCCGGCATCGCGGTCGCCCGCGTGGGGACGGCGGCCGTGGGCGCGCTGGCCGAGAAGCCCGAACTCTTCGGGCGGCTCCTGATCTTCGTCGGTCTCGCCGAGGGCATCGCGATCTACGGCCTGATCGTTTCGATCCTCATCCTCAACCGCCTCGTCTGATGGCGGCACCGGTCTATCTCGGCGACGAAGTGAGCGCGGCCGGATATCGGCTCGCCGGCGTGGAGTGCGCCGTTCCACCGCCGGGCGGCGAGGGCGCGGCCCTGCACGAGGCGCTTGCGAAGGCGCCACTGGTGCTGGTCTCGCCAGACGTCGCGGCGCGCATCGACCCGCAGGTGCTTAGGCAGGCGCTGGCGGCGCTCGCGCCACTGGTCGTGATCGTTCCCGATACCCAAGGCGTGGTGCCGCGGCCCGACCTGGCCGCGCGGCTTCGCGCGCGGCTGGGGCTTCCGGCATGACGCTGGAACGACGCACCGAGGCGCTGCTCGAACTGGTCGAGACGGACCGCAGGACTCGCAGCGACGCCCTGATCGCCGAAGCGCGTGCAAGGTCAGCGGCGCTTGTCGCGCAGGCACACGCCGATGCGCGTGCGCGAATGCGCGACGCCTGGACCGAGGAGCGCCAGCGGGCGCACGAAAGGGTCGCCGCCGCGCTCGCCAACCTCCAGACGCGTCGACGCCTGCATGACCAGCAGCGCGGCGCAGCCCTGCTCGAACTCGGTTGGCGGCGCCTGCCGGGCGCATTGCGCGACCGCTGGCGCGATGCCCGCTGCCGCGATCTCTGGACGGCCGCGGTGGTGAACGACGCCACCCGGTTGTTGCGCGCCGGCCGCTGGTGCATCGTTCACGCGCCGGACTGGCCCGAGGCCGAGCGGCAGGCGCTCGCGGCGCGCCTTGCGCGGGATCACGACGTTCAATCCGAGTTCGTCGCGGACGCTGCCATCGATGCAGGGCTGCGCATCGTCGCCGAAGGCAACGTCGTCGACGGGACGCTGACGGGCCTGCTCGCCGATCGCGACGACATCGGGGCGAAGCTCCTGCGCCACCTCGAGGTTTCAGGATGAGTCGAGCGACGATCCGCTCGATCAGCGGTCCGGTGTTGCACGCACGCGCCGCCGGTCCGTTCCGGCTGCGCGAAGCGGTCGAGGTCGGTCCCCAGGCGTTGCTGGGCGAAGTCGTGCGCCTGCACGACGACGACATCGTCGTCCAGGTCTACGAGGACACGACCGGATTGCGCCCGGGTGCCGAGGTCGTCGGCCATGGCCTGCCACTGGCGATCCGGCTCGGCCCGGGGCTGCTCGGCAACATCTTCGACGGCCTGCTGCGGCCGCTGTCGGGTGCGGATTCGGCGTTCGTCGCGCCCGGCATGCGCCGCGCGCGCCCCGGGGTCTTCAGGTTCGAGCCGCGGGTCGCGCCCGGCGATGCGCTCGCTGCCGGCGCGGTCTACGGCGTGGCCACCGCGGCATCGGGACGCGAGCAGCGCTGCATCTGCCCGCCCGACATCGGCGGGGACGTGGCGACGATCCTGCCCGCGGGCGAGTATCGGGAAGATGAGACGGTGTGCACGCTGCGCCTGGCCGACGGTCGCACCCGTGCGCTGGAGATGCGCCACGACTGGCCGGTGCGCATACCGCGCCCGGTGCGGCGGCGGCTGCCGGTCGTGGCGCCACTGGTCACGGGCCAGCGGATCATCGACTGCCTGTTTCCGGTCGGGCAGGGCGGGCGCGCCGCGGTGCCGGGCGGATTCGGAACCGGCAAGACCGTGCTGCTCGAGGCGCTGGCCAAGGGCTGCAACGCCGACGTCATCGTCTACCTGGGCTGCGGGGAACGCGGCAACGAGATGGCCGGGGTCCTCGAGGAATTTCCGCAGCTGACCGATCCGAAGACCGGGCGGCCGCTGATGGAACGCACGGTCATCATCGCGAACACGTCGAACATGCCGGTCGCGGCGCGCGAGGCGTCGATCTATTGCGCGATCACCGTCGCCGAATATTTCCGCGACCAGGGCCTCGACGTCGCGCTGATGGCCGATTCGACCAGCCGCTGGGCCGAAGCGCTGCGCGAGGTGTCCGGGCGCTTCGGCGAGCTTCCTGGCGAAGGCGGCTATCCCGCATATCTGTCGTCGCGGCTCGCCGATTTCTACGAGCGGGCCGCGATCGTGGAGACGCTGGGTGGCGACCGCGGATCGGTGACGGTGATCGGGGCGATCAGCCCGCCGTCGGGCGACCTGTCCGAGCCGGTGACCAGCCACACCAAGCGCTACGTCAGGGCGTTCTGGACGCTCGACGTCAAGCGCGCCCAGGCGCGCTTCTATCCGGCCGTGCACCCGCTGCAGTCCTACTCGGAGGACGCGCGCGATTTCGCGCCGTGGTGGGCGGCCAACGGCAATGGGGAATGGCTGAAGCTGCGCCGCCGCTTCCTGATGCTGCTCGACGAGCAGGCGCACCTCGAGCGCATGGCGAGGATCATCGGCAAGGATGCGCTGCCCCTGCGGCAGCAGCTGATGCTGTTCTGCGCCGACCTCGTCAACGACGCGTTTCTCCGGCAGTCGGCATTCTCGCCGGCCGATCGCGTCTGCAGTCCGCGCAGGCAGGCGTTGATGATGCGGCTGGTCGGCAGGTTCGTCGACCTGGCGGAGGCCGCGGTCGCGGTCGGGGTCCACCCGGATCGGCTCGCGGAGCTGCCGTCGCTGCGCGCGCTGCAGCGGATGGGCGAAGACATTCCCGAGGCGGAGCTCGCGCGCTTCGGGACCCTCGAGGCGAACCTCGATCGCGATTTCGCGCAGGTCATGCACACCGACGAGGCTGGCGATGCGACTCACGGCTGAGGGCACCGCCACCCGGATCGAGGGTCCGCTGCTGTTCCTGCGGCGGACCCTCGACGTGGGCCTGAACGACGCGGTGCAGGTCCTCGGCGGCGACGGCGGGACGCGGCTGGGCCGCATCGCAGCGATCGACGAGTCGTTCATGACCATCGAGGTGCTCGAGTCGACGTCGGGGCTCGCCCTTGCCGACACCGTCGTGCGCTTCTTCGGCGAGCCGCTGAGCTTCGGCCTCGCGCCGTCGATCCTCGGTCGGGTGTTCAACGGTGTCGGGCAGGTCATCGACGGCGGGCCGCCGGTCGCGGCGCGGCAGACGCAGCGCATCGAGGGCATGCCGATCAACCCGGTGGAACGGGCCGGACCGCGCGATTTCATCGAGACCGGGGTGACCGCGCTCGACCTGATGAACAGCCTCGTGCGCGGGCAGAAGCTGCCGATATTCTCGGGCGGCGGGCTGCCGCACGACCGGCTCGCCGTCGAGATCGCGACCCACGCGAGGCTGCGCGGACTTTCCTCGGCGGAAAGCGATTTCGCGATCGTGTTCGCCGGCATCGGCGTTCCCCACGACAGCGCCGAGTTCTTCCGCAGCAGTCTCGAGCGGTTCGGCGCTCTCGAGCGCACGGCGCTGTTCCTGAACCTCGCCAGCGATTCCTCGACGCAGCGGCTGCTGACGCCGCGCTACGCGCTGACCGCCGCCGAGTATCTGGCGTTCGTCGAAGGCAAGCACGTGCTCGCGATCCTGACCGACATGACGAACTACGCCGAGGCGCTGCGCGAAGTCTCATCGTCCAAGGGCGAGATCCCGAGCCGCAAGGGATTCCCGGGGTACATGTATTCGGACCTGGCGAGCCTGTTCGAGCGCGCGGGCTGCATTCGCGGAGTGAAGGGAACGCTGACCCAGCTGTCGATCCTGTCGATGCCCGCCGACGACATCGGTCACCCGATTCCCGACCTCACCGGGTACATCACCGAGGGACAGATCGTGCTCTCGCGGGACCTCGACCGCCGCGCGGTCTATCCGCCGATCGACGTCCTGCCGTCGCTTTCGCGCCTGATGAAGGACGGCATCGGGGAGCGCTACACCCACGCGGATCATCCGGCGCTGGCGAGCCAGCTCTATGCGGCCTACGCCCGGGCCGTGCAGGCCCGCGTGCTGGCGAGCGTCGTCGGCGAAGAGGGGCTCGCCGCGACCGATCGTCAATACCTGGCGTTCGGCACCACGTTCGAGAGCGACCTCATCAGCCAGGCCGAGGCGCGCACGCTGGAGCAGAGCATGGCGCTCGGCTGGCGCCTGCTCGCAGGACTGCCGACGACCGAACTGACGCGGCTGTCCGATGCGCAGATCGCCGCCCACCTGGCGAAGCCGCAATGAGCGAAGCGAGCATCACGCGCGCCGCCGTGCTCGAGATGAAGGACGAGCAGCGGGCGATGCACGAAGGCTACGTGTTCCTCGACGAGAAGTGCCTGCTGCTCGGCGGCGAGATCCTGCGCGAGCTCGCGCGCTACGCGGACGTCGACCACTCGCTGGTCGAGGCCCAGCGGGCCGCGACCGCGGCGCTGCAGGCCGCGGTCGTGCGCCACGGCCTCGAGGACCTGCAGATC
>DATGDG010000001.1:0-2217 GCA_035311025.1 Casimicrobiaceae bacterium | reverse complement strand
GCTGGAGGAGGTACCCGGGTACAAGATCAAGCGCATCGACGTAAAGCCCGGCGCCGCCCTTTCGCTGCAGCTGCACCACCACCGAAGCGAGCACTGGGTCGTCGTGAGCGGCGTTGCGCGCGTGACGCGCGACGAGGCCGTCTTCGACGTGCATCCCAACGAATCGACGTTCATCCCTCCGCTGACCCGGCACCGGCTCGCCAATCCGGGCACCGAGCGGCTTGCGATCATCGAAGTGCAGTGCGGCGCGTACCTCGGCGAGGACGACATCGTCCGCTTCGACGACATCTACGGGCGCACGGCGGGCTCGTCCTGACGGGCCGATCGATCGGCGCTTTGCCGCGTCGTTGCGCCGGTCGAATCTCCCGTCCGGGGAGCGTGCAGATCGGAAATCGGGCGAACATCCGTGACGCGCGGATCTCGCGCCATCGGCGCGGGACCAATCGGAGTGGAAAGGGCGGATCGACCCGCGCGGATCCGTGCGGGAAAGACTGGTCGGGGTGAGAGGATTTGAACCTCCGGCCTCTACGTCCCGAACGTAGCGCTCTACCAGGCTAAGCTACACCCCGTGTGATTCCGGTATTGCCGCGCCCGCCGGGCGCGTCCTGCGGTATCCCCGCGTCGGGAGCACTGCGTGTTTCGCGGGTTGCGCACCTTGCCGACGACGACGAAATCAGAACGTCCGCCGGGCGGCAAAGGACGCCAATTCTAGCAGAGTTTGCCGGTGCGGCGAAACGGGGAGCGTCTCCGCGAGCGTCACCGCGGCCGCGGCCTCGCGTGCCGCGCGATCGCGCGTGTACTCGAGGGAGCGCGTCCGCACCAAGACATCCATCACGGGCCCGAATTCGGTGATCCGCCCGCCGGTGACGGCGCTGCGGACGAGCGCCGCATCCTCGGGTCCGCCGACTTCCATCGCGCGGATCAGCGGCAGCGTCATCTTGCCTTCGGCGAGATCGTCGCCCAGGTTCTTGCCGATCTCCTCGAGGTCGCCCGAGTAGTCGAGCACGTCGTCGATCAGCTGGAAGGCGATGCCGAGATGCAGCCCGTACGCGGCCAGCGCCGCCTCGCGCTCGGCATCGGCACCGCCCAGCACCGCGCCCAGCTGCGCCGCAGCCTCGAACAGCTTTGCCGTCTTGCGCTGAATGACGCCGAGGTAGACCGATTCGTCGATGTCGGGGTTGCCCGCATTCATGAGCTGCAGCACCTCGCCCTTGGCGACGACGTTGGTCGCCTGCGACAGGATCTCCAGCACGCGCACCGAGCCCAGCGCCACCATCATCTGGAAGGCGCGCGAATAGAGGAAGTCGCCGACCAGCACGGATGCGGCGTTGCCGAATTCGGCATTCGCGGTGGCGTGGCCGCGGCGCAGGTCCGACTCGTCGACGACGTCGTCGTGCAGCAGCGTCGCCGTGTGGATCATTTCCATCACGGCGCCCAACAGGTAATGGTCTGTGCCGGTGTAGCCGCACGCGCGCGACGCGTGCAGCACGAGCGCCGGGCGCAGCCGCTTGCCGCCGTTGCCTATGATGTGCTCGGCGATCTGGCCGATCAGGGCGACGTCGGAGTCGAGGCTCGCACGAAGCCTGCGGTCGATTTCGGACCGGTCGGACGGCGAAAGAAACGGGATGGGGTCTTTGGTCACGCCGGTCGCAAAAAAGGGGTGGGCGCCCAGCCGGCTTCGCGCGCTGCCGGCCCGCGGAAGCGCGGCGGGGCGGCGCTCGCGGCAGCGATGCGCAATTCGGGCCGGATTGTAGCCGAACGCGCCACGCAAACCTTGCGCAAGAGCATGATTTCGTTCGACGGGGCAGGGCGCGCCCGGACGCGGCGGCGCGCGTGCCGCCACGCGGACGACGCGGTCTTCGAGTTTGTTGTCCCCTC
Source organism: Casimicrobiaceae bacterium (assembly GCA_035311025.1). Taxonomy (GTDB): domain Bacteria; phylum Pseudomonadota; class Gammaproteobacteria; order Burkholderiales; family Casimicrobiaceae; genus VBCG01. The sequence continues at coordinate 339 of DATGDG010000001.1, read as the reverse complement.
CTGGGCCGGACGAACCGGGAGGCGCGCGGGGACTGCATTCCCGCGCCGTGTCCCGGGCCCTCGCGGGGGCCGAAGGGCCGGTTGCGGTGTTTGGCGCAAGTGTTTATAATCTAAGGCTTTCCGCGGTCGTCGCGGGAACAGCTTCAGTGAACAGCGGAGTCACGTCATGTATGCGGTCATAAAAACCGGCGGCAAGCAGTACAAGGTTGCCCCGGGCGAGAAAATCAAGGTCGAGCTGCTGCCGGCGGACGTCGGCGCCGAAGTCGTGCTCGACCAGGTGCTGATGGTCGGTGAAGGCGAAAGCGTCCGTCTTGGGCAGCCCATCGTCGCGGGCGCGAC